>CAXMTB010000022.1:0-28082 GCA_964195835.1 uncultured Nitrospinaceae bacterium
GCTGTTTTCTTAGGAATCGGTGCCTGGAAAGATTACACCCTGCGTGCTGAAGGTGAGGATTTGGAAGGCTGCTACACAGGAATCAGTTTTCTCACCAATTTTGCGTTATGGCAGCAGGAAAAGCCCCATGAAAAACGGCCGTTTGTGGGTAAAAAGTGCGTGGTAATCGGCGGCGGAAATACCGCTATCGACTGCGTACGCACCCTGGTTCGTTTAGGTGCTGATGAAGTATCCATCGTCTATCGCCGGACCCGGAAAGAAATGCCGGCCAACATGGTTGAAATCGAAGCTGCCGAACATGAAGGTATAAAATTCACATTTCTCGCTGCACCCACCCGTGCTCTCGGAGATGAGGAAGGCAAGGTCATCGGACTGGAATATTTGAAGATGGAGCTTGGCGAACCGGATGCCAGCGGCAGACGCAGCCCGGTGCCCATTGAAGGTTCTGAAACCGTCATGGATATCGACATGCTTATTACCGCCATCGGTCAGGGCCCGGATATCTTCTTTAAAGATGAAAGTAAACGGCTCGACGAGGATCTGAAAGTGACCCGATGGAATACCATTGATTCTGCCGATCCCATCGCCCTTCAGTCGAGCATACCCTATATTTTTACCGGCGGAGATGCCGCCACCGGTGCTGATCTTGTTGTTTCCGCCATCGGCGCCGGACGTAGAGCAGCTCGATCCATACACATGTATTTGACCGGTCAGGATATAACACCTCCGGCAAAGACTTTGTTTACGAATCACATCCCTGTCTCCATTTTTGAATCGGTTCCTGGATTATCAAAATTGGCCAGAACAAAAATGCCGGAATTGCCGGTAGACGAACGTATCAAGTCCTTTGTCGAGGCTGACCTCGTCATCAGTGAAGAAGAGGCCCTGTTCGAATCGAACCGATGCCTGCAGTGCTGCCTGATCTGTTATAACAAGGATGTGGCTTAAATTCTAAACGATCACAAACAAATTTAGCTCATTTAGAGTTAGAGTATCGTCGTTGTCTTGTACTCGTTTTGCGTCTGCTTAATTTAGGTAATCGTTAACTGCCTGCCAATACCTCAGCATGCCATGACAAAAGTCGTTAACATTCACGCCTATCGAGCCAAAGTATTACAACAGCGGACATTTGGACATTGGGAAAAACGCTTCGAAGAATCATATAACCTCAAAACCCGTTTGTCAGATCTTTCAGACAAAACGCTTTATTTCCTTGCCCAGCCCGGAGAAAACAGCTCCATTGCCTATTATGAACTCATCATGGGAATCCTCGATTTCGGACCGGCCACAAAGTTCAATTACCTTCCAAACAGAGAACAAATGCAGGTTGTGGACATTCATCTCTTTTTAGCCGATCAGGTGCGGTTTGAAGTTATGCGCCGATTGAAATGGCTCGTTCATCTCCCCTGTGAAAAATACAATCTTGTAGAAATGGTTCAGGACTTTCACAAGATCAAGCCCGCATACAAAGCAAGCCCCCCCGAACTGGCTGCATCACATCCGGACAACATCTCCTACCAGCAGCTTCCCAACGGCGACAAGGAGGTTTTTATTCGTCGTATGCTGCGAGATGCAATCGAAGCGTTTAAAGACCGCCTGTCGCCGTCTTAACCGCACTTGCTGTTTTTGAAAAAACTTTTTATTCTTCATCGTTTCAGAGAAGATATCCGACGTAAAACGGTTATGACATCCTGCATATCAGACGGTATGGGTGCTTCAAAAGAAACCATCGCTTCTGTCGCCGGGTGAGTTAGCACAATACGCCACGCATGGAGCATTTGTCTTGGAACCGATCCGAATAAATTTTTACCGTAAGCAACATTTTTCCCTGTCTTACGAGGGCCATACACATTATCGCCCATAACCGGATGCTTGATGGCAGCACAGTGAACCCGAATTTGATGCGTCCGGCCGGTTTTCAGATTAATCTCGATGAGGCTTGCCAATTCAAAACGCTCTCTGATTTGCCACGTTGTCTCGGCAACGCGACTTTTTCTGCTATTTGTCGACATTTTTTTCCGGTCTACAGGATGCCGACCGATGGGAAGTGAAACCAATCCTGAGTCCGATTCCATTTTACCATAAACAAGGGCCAGATACTCCTTTTTGACCCGTCTTGATTTAAACTGTCTTGACAGGTGATGGTGTGCCCTATCATTTTTAGCCACCACCAGCACACCGGATGTATCCTTGTCGAGTCTATGCACAATCCCCGGACGCAACGCGCCTCCGATACCCTCGAGCTTAGGGCAATGATAAAGGAGAGCATTCACCAGTGTACCGCTGTGATGCCCCGGCGCAGGGTGGACCACCAGCCCGGGTTGTTTATTGATAACGACAATATCGTCGTCTTCATGCAGGATGTCGATGGGAATTGACTCTGGTTTGGATAGGATAGGCGTTGGGGGTGGTATACAGCCACAGATCTCATCCCCAGTCTTTATTCGATAACCGGGCTTTCTGACCATACCCTGAACCCGTATTTTTCCATTACGGATCAGGTTGGTCGCAACAGAACGGGAACAATCAGAAATGCAGGAGGCGATGTATAGATCAAGACGCTTGCCGGAATCGTGTGGTTCAACAAGAATTGTAAAAGCACTCTGATCGTGCATTTTCTAAAAAGGCAGGTTATTCATCGGGAGTATCGGCATTGTCCGTGCTCTCGGAATTTTTAGGAGGAAAAAGTATTTCCATTTCAGACATAATCGTCTTTTCATCCGTCTTTCTGGCCGTTGAAAGTTCCATGACCAGAAGGGTTTGGGCGGTATCATAAAGTTTGCGTTCACCAAAGGATAGATCTTTTGTTAATTTCAATAGGGAAAGGTCCCTGTAAACCTCAGCCACATCATAAAGGGAACCGGTTTTAAGTTTTTCCATGTATTCTCTGTATCGGCGATTCCAGGTCTGAGTTTCAGAAGATGAACGCTCCCTTTTTTTCATGACGTCGTAAACTTTAGGTATCTCTTTTTCATCAATGACGTCCCTTAGCCCGACCTGTTCAACATTCCAGGTCGGAATCATGATCATCATTTCATTTTCGATGATTCTCATCATATAAAAATCGTGTTCTTCGCCGTTGACCACTCTGGTTTCAATGGAGTTAATTCTTCCAACACCATGGGCAGGATAAACCGCAAGGTCTCCCACTCTAAATTCCCGCACCTCTTGTTTAGGTTTTTCTGTTTCTTTTTTATCTGTTTTCTTCGTCATTTTAACACCGGTTTATTTTATTTAAAACCTGGAAACAATCTTCCACGACAAGTCGGAATTGACGCTATACGCTCCAACAATCTTTTAAATGTATACCATACAATCAATAAACAATCAACCAGCTAATACAATAAAAAAGGATCGGCGCTTTATTACGCCGATCCTTTTAAATTTGTATCTGTTTTTATGAACGTTGCATTACATCAAGAAAGGTACCATCAAAAGTGCCACAACATTCAAGATTTTGATCATCGGGTTGATGGCCGGACCTGCGGTATCCTTGTAAGGATCGCCAACCGTGTCACCGGTGACCGCCGCATGATGGGCATCGCTTCCTTTTCCGCCCAAGTGGCCGTCTTCAATGTATTTCTTGGCATTGTCCCAGGCAGCCCCGCCGGTGGTCATGGAAATGGCAAGAAAAACACCGGTAACGATACTTCCGATCAAAAGTCCGCCAAGAGCCACCTTGCCCAGCAACAGTCCGACGACAACGGGCATCACAACCGGCAGAAGTGCGGGGACGATCATTTCTTTCAAAGCAAACTTGGTGACAATATCCACACATGCGCCGTAGTCCGGTTTTGCGGTTCCTTCCATGATGCCCGGAATTTCGCGGAACTGGCGACGCACCTCTTCAACCACCGCCCCACCGGCATTTCCCACCGCTTTCATGGCGATAGAAGCAAACAGGTACGGCAAAAGTCCGCCGATAAAAAGGCCGATGATCACGTTTACATCGGACAGGTCGAATCTCAAGGCAGGAACACCCTCTTTGGCCTGCAGGGCAAATTCCTGTACATAGCATGCAAACAGAACCAGAGCCGCCAGACCGGCAGAACCGATGGCATACCCTTTGGTTACCGCTTTAGTGGTATTGCCCACGGCATCCAGCGGATCGGTCACGGCCCGAACGCTCTCATCCATGTCCGCCATCTCGGCAATTCCACCGGCATTGTCGGTAATCGGCCCGTAAGCATCAATGGCAATCACCATTCCGGTCATGGAAAGCATGGACATGGCTGCCATGGCAATTCCGTATAGGCCGGCAAAGTGAAACGCCAGATAAATCGCCAGGCAGATGGCAAGAACCGGAGCAGCCGTGGCCTGCATGCTCACGCCAAGACCGGCAATGATATTTGTGCCGTGACCGGTGGTAGATGCCTGTGCAATCTGCTTAACCGGAGCATAAATGCCTGTATAGTATTCGGTTATAATAACAATGACAACGGTAAGAATAAGCCCGATAAGTGTGCAATAGTAAATATTCATGACGGGAATGTCACCCAACCCGCCCATGAACTTTTGGGTGGCATAATAGAACGCGATAGCCGCTATGATGGCAGCGCCGAACATCCCCTTGTACAATGCACCCATGATATATTCGCTCTTTCCGAGTCTCACGAAGAAAATGGCGATCATGGAAGCGACGATTGAGATAGCACCGAGCACCAGCGGGAATTCCACTGCCATGGGGTTTTTCGGGAAAAGAAGATGACCGATCAGCATGGCGGCAACCGCCGTAACTGCATAGGTCTCAAAAAGGTCGGCGGCCATACCGGCGCAGTCACCCACATTGTCTCCAACATTATCGGCAATCGTAGCCGGGTTTCTGGGGTCGTCTTCAGGAATACCGGCCTCAAGCTTTCCGACCAGGTCTGCGCCGACATCGGCGCCCTTTGTAAAGATGCCGCCGCCCAGCCGTGCAAAAATCGAAATCAGGCTGCCGCCAAAACCAAGGGCTACCAAGGCAATAATGTCATGGGTTACGGTATAGTACCCGGCTACGGCTGTTAGTGCCAGACCGGCCACTATCATACCGGTAACAGCACCGCCTTTAAAGGCCATAGAAAGTCCGGCAGCAAGCCCTTTTCTTGCAGCCTCTGCTGTTCTGACATTGGCGATTACCGACACCCGCATACCGATATACCCTGCAATAAATGATGCCGTTGCACCGATCAGAAATCCAATGGCGGTTTTTGCCCCCAGAGTGACAAAGATGATAATAAAAATAGCGATACCGGCAATACCCATACTTTTGAGCTGGCGGTTCAGATATGCAATTGCGCCTTCTTTGATTGCACCGGCAATTTCCTGCATTTTTTCATTTCCGGCAGGCGCTTTTTTGACAACTCCGGCCAGTATAATCGCAAAAACTACTCCCACAACGCCGACCAGCGCGCAAAACAACGGTAAATTGTTTAATACAGATTCCATTTTTCCTCCATCTGAAATATTTAGCTTAAAATTACAATTCTTGTATTATTGAATCTGTTCATCCCTTCCTTTGTACCTTTACAAAGGATAGTAACAACAGCATCCCGGGCCGCGGTAATGATCTGGCTTAAAACCTTTTCTTCTTCTAAAGTAAATTTGCCCAAAACATAATCAGCAGCATTTCCATCGACCTCAGGTCGCCCGACGCCAATACGAAGACGAATAAAATCACCTCCGCCAAAGGCATCTATGATTGATCTTACACCCTTGTGTCCCCCATCCCCTCCTTTCTCTTTTATTTTTAATCTTCCAAAAGCAAGGTCGATGTCGTCATGAACAACCAGCATATCCTTGCAAATTATCCTAAAATATCTTGCAATGTTCTGAACCTGTGGCCCGCTTCTGTTCATATAAGCCATGGGTTTTGCAAGTATAACCTTAACATCATTTACCGATCCGATGCCGAATCGGGTATCAAACTTTTGTTTTTCAAGGGCAATAGAAAAAGCGTCTGAAACTTTATTCACAACCATAAAACCGGCATTGTGACGTGTTTTGGAATAGGCTTCACCGGGATTCCCCAGTCCAACCACCAAGCGTAATCGTCTTTGCGGCATAAATAATACCTGTAAAAACTATTCTTCGCCACCGGCTTCAGGTGTTTCTCCATCTTCTTTTTCAGCTTCTTCCCCTTCGACCTCCTCTTCCTCTTCCGGTTCTTCTTCTTCAAGCTTCGGAGTGAGCATGGTTACCACTGTATAGTTATCATCTTCTAAAATCTTAATTTCACCTTCAAGGCGGATTTTTCCCACATGGATGGAATCTCCGATATCAAGATCGCTAATATCAATCTCAATGAACTCAGGCACTTCTAAGGGTAGACATTCCACTTCAAGTTCACGCCTTATGATCTGAAGGATACCGCCAAGCTCTACACCTTTTGCAATTCCTTTAGTAACAACAGGAATTTTAGCTGTAATCTTTTGATCCATTTTGATTTCATAGAAGTCGATATGTATGAAATTTCGGGAAACCGGGTGGGTCTGAAGCTCCTTTATCATTGCAGGCATGCTCAGTGTTTCGCCGTTCTTTTGAATGACAAGGTTCAAGACAACCTGGCCGATTCCGCCTTTCTTAAAAAGCAGTTCGAGATCACCTTTGTTCACAGAAAGCAGAACAGCTTCTGTTTTCGGGCCGTAAAGCACGGCAGGAATTTGTCCTGACATTCTGAGTCTTCGTGCAGGACCATTACCGGTTGTGGTTCTTATTTTTGTTTTAAGCTCTATTAAATCCAAAATCATCCTCCTAAAAAAACTTTATACAAAGAGAGAGGTCACCGAATCACCTCTAAAACTGCGGATAATCGCTTCGCCGATCAGCTCGGAAATGGTAAGTACCTTTATTTTATTACAGGTTTTGGCATTTTGTCTCAACGGAATAGTGTCTGTAACAACCAACGTTTTTAGCGGTGAAGCCTCAATCCTTTCAATGGACGGACCGGACAAAACCGGATGCGCACAAGAGGCATAGACCTCCTTGGCACCATTTCTCAAAATCGCTTCTGCGGCTTCAATCAACGTACCGGCGGTATCGACCATATCGTCAAGAATAACCACTGTCTTTCCGGTAACATCGCCGATGACGGCCATTGCCTTGGCCTTATTGGGCGCTTCCCGACGTTTGTCAATGATGGCAAGACCGGCATTAAGGCGTTTTGCAAAGGCTCTGGCCCTTTCAACACCCCCTGCATCCGGAGAAACGATGACAAGGTCTTTATTAAAATTTTCCCTGATATAATCGACAAGAATCGCGGCGGCAAAGAGATTGTCCACCGGAATATCAAAAAAGCCCTGAATTTGCCCTGCATGAAGATCCATTGTAATTATCCGGGTAGCACCGGCGACCGTCAGCATATCCGCCACCAGTTTTGCGCTGATGGGAACACGTGGGGCGACCTTCTTGTCCTGGCGGGCATAGCCGTAATAAGGAATAACCGCCGTGATGCTGGCTGCCGAAGCCCGTTTAAGCGCATCGATCATCAGCAGCAACTCCATCAGGTTTTCGTTCACGGGACAACAGGTAGACTGGATGACAAAAACATCTCTAGACCTCACATTTTCATCGATTTCGATCTGAATCTCTCCGTCACTGAATCTTTTAACCTTCTCTCCGCCAAGAGGAACATCGAGATAATCACATATTTTTTTGGCAAGTTCCGGATTTGAATTTCCAGAAAATATTACAAAATCATCCATTTAATTGCCATCCAGTATTTATGACACGTTACATGTTCTTTAAAATGAAACCTATTATTAAATTATAAGGACCATTTTCAAACGAACAAAATGTGGCTGGGGCGGGAGGATTCGAACCTCCGAATGCAGGAACCAAAGTCCTGTGTCTTACCGCTTGACGACGCCCCAGAAAGGAAGATGCAGGATACATGATGATGCGTAATACCTGCATCCAGTATCTTAACTCCCCGGCCCCTGACCCCTAAAGCCTGAATCCTAAAGCTTGTATCCTGTATCCTGTATCTGGTATCCCGTACCCTGTGTTATCATATCCGCAAGATGCATTTTCCATTTATGGGTACGAAAAAGCGCATGACTCGCTTCTGAGGCTGCATTTGAATCAGAAAAAAGGCCGAATATGGTCGGTCCGCTTCCTGTCATTAAAGCTCCCAGTGCTCCGTGGCATAAAAGCGCTTCCTTAATCGTTTTTATAACAGGATACTCTGATGCCGTAACAGCTTCGAGATCATTGCATAAATGGTATCTTGGATCGAAACGTTGCTTATTCAAAAGAAAACTTTTAAGTTTTTTTTTACACTTTGTCAATCCCAAATTCAGTTTTTTATAAACATCGGCTGTTGAAACACTGAACCCAGGGAAAACCAATAATATCTTAAGGTTTTTAAGATTTTGGTAGGCCTCCAGTTTCTCACCGATACCGGAAGCGATTGCCGGTCTTTGGAAAATAAAAAAGGGAACATCGGCGCCTATGGAAAGCCCCATGGACATGAGCTCTTCTGTGGAAAACGGATAACCGTAATAGCGGTTTAATCCTAATAAAACAGCGGCGGCATTACTGCTTCCTCCGCCAAGACCTGCTGCAACCGGTATCTGTTTCTGAATGAAAATTTTTACGCCTTCATTTTTGTTGAGCGTCGTAAAAAATAGATGTGCTGCACCAAAGGCAAGGTTTGTGTCATCTTCCGGAACAACAGGATGATGACATGAAACAGCGATATCCTTAACACCGAAGGTTAGTGAAACCGTATCGTAAAGTCCGATACAACACATCAGGGTAATCAGATCATGATAGCCGTCTGACCTTTTTCCTAAAATTTGCAAAAAAAGGTTTATTTTGGCGGGAGAAATTATTTTCATAAGCTATGGGGCATTAACCCGGACATTTCACGTATGCGAGACGTTCATTTGCAAGGCATTCAAGGGCGTAGCCGTAGTAGACTACTGCAAGCTTTTGATAACGCAGCAAATGGGCGTCTCGCATACGCCCGAAGGGTGAAAATTTTTGAGAAATTGAACTATAAAATATTCGGTACAAACTGCCACCTTAGAACTATAAGCAAAATCGCAAACAACAAACTGTTTCATTACCAATAAAAAGGCCTCTCGAAAATTTTCATGAAATATTCGGGTTAACCCTTTTCTTTGATATATATCATCCGCAGATCATAGAGAATGCTTTTAAGCATTTTCTCTTCATCTTCTGTTAAATTTCCTTGAGTTTTTTCTTCAAGCATGCCCAGAATATCTATAGTCTGTTTGGCAATCGGTATATTTCTTACCTTTTTCCCGGTGGTCGGGTCATCCATGACGCCCAGGTGTACCAGCACGGAATGATTCAAAGAAAAAATGAAGGTCGCAAAGTTTATTTTAGGAAGTTGATAGTCTGTTCTTTCTTGCTCTTGGGCCGCCTCACTTTCGGATTCTTCAGCTGTTGCTTCATCCAAAGGCTTTTCCGTCTCTTCTTTGATCGGTTGGTCCTCATTCCCTTCTGCAAATATCCTTTTGTCTTTGATAACAAAATCTTTTTTATCCGGCATTTCCCCTCTCCTGTATATTTATGATTGTTAAGATAACGGCAATATTTTCGAAAAGCTAACGTGTTGCAACTGTTACAAGAAATTACTAAGAGAAACAATCTAACAGAGAAAATAGATCTTTTCAACAATATTTATAACGAGTTGAGACACGTTTTTCAAAACATTCACTTATACGCTTGAACAATGTAAAAAGGTATGTTTAACCTAATTTGAGCGTACGTGTTCACGGGGTGTGCTTCCATGAAAAAAACCAAACATTCAACACCATCAAAAGATCTGGCCTGGCCGGAACTCATACCGGGAATCCTTGTTAAACGATACAAGCGCTTCATGGCAGACGTAAAATTAGCAGATGGTGAAGTGGTCACCGCCCACTGCCCCAATTCGGGGAGCATGCGGGAATGTTGTGAGCCCGGCCGTCCGGTTCATCTGTCGTTTCATGATAATCCCAAACGAAAATTGAAATATACGTGGGAACTCATTGAAATGCCCACATCGATAGTCGGTATCAACACTTTGATCCCTAACCGTCTGGTCGCAGAATCCATTAAGGCTGGTTTGGTATCAGATCTTATCGGATACGACAACATTGCACAAGAGGTTAAAACCTCCGATAATACCCGGCTCGATATTCTTTTAAGCAGTGAAGATGGAAATCGATGCTATGTGGAAATTAAAAACTGTACTCTGGTAAAAGAAGGGGTTGCAAGTTTTCCGGACGCAGTAACATCAAGAGGGCTCAAACACCTGGTTGAACTTTCCTCCCTTGTTTCCAAAGGGTTTCGCTGTGTGATATTTTATGTCATACAACGAATGGACGCAAAAGTTTTTCAACCCGCCGATCATATCGATCCTGCTTACGGAAGGGAACTGAGACGAGCTTTAAAACATGGTGTCGAAATTCTGGTCTATGATACGCGGATCGACCTGAAAACCATCAGATTAAATCGGAAAATACCCTGCAGACTATGAAATATAAAGAATCCGGGCCCGTCGAAGATCCCGCATCGCGGGGGAGGACCAGGTTTTTTATGACTAAATAAAAACTTCATTAAGGGGTTGAGTGATTGACGCGAGATACGATAAAATCACCAACTTTTTCTGCTGATATCCCAAAAAGTGCCTTCATCTCCACAAGTTCAAGATGCTCATCATCCCACTTCACACTGCTTTCCTGGACAATATTTTTAATCCGGTCATATTTCCCGCCAAGAGCCTTTATTTTAACGGCAAGCGGCACATTTTCTTTGAACGATATATTCAATAGCAGAATATTTTCAATTAGATTCGGCATATCAGGGGAAGTGGATATAATCGGGATAACGATAATGCTGCGGTTATCTTTTCGGCCAATGCCGATATAGACATTCCCTTCCTGAACAATAATTCTCTTTGTCCCCTTGAGCAAATTGTCAGTTTCGACTCGGGACGGAATCGGTTTTAATACACCCTCTTTTCTAATGATTTCAATGGTTGTCTCTTCTGTCGGTTCACTGAGGACATTCAAACCGTCGATTCTATACAGGATGGCCCCTTGAATATCGGCAACGATCTCCTGTAGATTTTTAAGTACAATAATATTCCTGTTAATAAGCTGTGGAGTGCCAATGTTGTATTCAACCAATGTATCGAACAGTATGCCTTCCAGCTTTTCGCTGATACGGCTTGTCCCCACAGTGACCGTCTTTGCCTGGTGTCGGATGGCATCCACAGGACGAGACATAGAGTTAATCGATTCTCCCAGACACTCAAACAGTTTGTTCAGCATGTTCAGAGCCGTACCTTTTTTCCCGAAATCGATTTCAAAATCAGAAATCGGCAGCCGGCCCGACAAATATTTAAGCAAAAGCGTCAGATCTGACGCCATCTCAAGTCCCATGGCCACAGGAAAACAGTTGGCGCCTTTTCTTTTTCTGAATTCTTTATAAAACACAGCGATTTTTTCCCGAAAAGGTTTTCCCAAAACAAGTTCATAAACGTCCATATTTTTTCTTGAATAATCATCCACTATGTCTCGAATATCTTTATTGAAGGCGTAAAGGAACCGTGAAGCCTCATCAATGGCCACGGCTGCATAGTATCCCCAGATATGGCCCACCAGCGTGTTTAAAATGGGTGAAAAATGTTCACTGATCAATGGGACATGAAAGACATCCTCTGCATAAGGTTCAAACCTGTCTTCACCCTCATCGGCAATAACCACCGGCACTGCCTTATGGGCCTGAAATATTGCGGTATCCTTTATGATATCGCTGATAACGGTTCCCCTTGTGCCTGCAGCACAAACGATAATCAGGGGTTCTGAAGAAAGATCGATATGCTTTTTATCTTCAATAAAATCCGAAGAAATCGTTTTATAGCACAGTTCGCTCAGTTTGATTCGGATTTCATCCGCCGCCGCTTTGTTAGGACCGCTACCCACTGCAGCCCAATATGTCCTGGTTGTCGCAAGCCTTTTGGCAGAGTTCCCGATCTGGCTTCGCTTGGATAGAATCGTTCTCATGTGATCCGGCAGCTTGAGAAGTTGTTTTATTTCCGCTGAAATAAAGTCATTCTGTCTTCGCTTCTTAAGTCCGGCAATTTTAAGCCCCAACATCGTTCCGGCAACGACTTGTGAATAGAATGCCTTTGTGGAAGCCACCGACATCTCGATATCGCGGCCGCTGCTGGTGTACATAACGCCGTCAACCTTGAAGGTAATATCGGAATCCCTTCGGTTAACGATGGCCAGGGAATAGGCGCCCCGTTCTTTTACCATTTCAACGGCACGATTGGTATCTGTTGTCGTTCCGGACTGGCTTATGGCAATGACAAGGGCGTCTGCCATCGTGTTTGTTTTCTCTTTATCACTCAGTTTAAATCCGCTGAGCTCCGATGCTTTCAGTGCACCAATATAAAAGGATGGATCATCCATATAGTAATTCAGTATGTCTGAACATGCCAGTGCAGCCACACCGGCAGTCCCCTGGCCGATAAAAAAGATGCGTCGTATCTTTTCATCAAGAAGCGCCTGTTGCAGTGTTTCCGGGAACATGGTTTCATCCAGGGTTATCGTATATCGATCCATATCATCATGCATGATTTTCCAGCGGTTCTGAAGGGTTTTTTCCACAGAAACTGGCGCTTCTGAAATCTCCTTTAAAAAATAATGGGGAAAATCCTGGCGGTCGATGTCTCTTGAAGTAATTTCGGTATACTTTATATCCTTTTCATTGAGGATAACCGGCGTTCGGTCATAATACATGGCTGTAATACCATCTATTCCTCCGGGGGATTTTTGGTCTAAGATAAAAATCTGGCCCTGGGTTAAACCGTTTTTTCCTTGTATCTCTTTTTCCCCGTCCATCTTGATAAAAAAGGGCGTTTCTTCAACCAGACCGTAAACCTCGGAAGAAGGAACATAGTGATCCTCTGAAATACCAACAAAGATGGCCTGCCCGCTCCCTTTCTGGGCCAAAAAAAGCCTGCCGGGGTCCAGGTCGGTATGCATGGATATGGCATGCGACCCCTCGAAATCATTCACAGCCAGACGAAAAGCTTCCTCTACATCAAAACCCTGTTGAATATACTTTCCCACTTGAAGCGGAATGATCTTGGTATCGGTGGTAATATCTTGGTGTATAAAACAGCCATTTTTTTCATATTCTTTTTTCAATTCAAGATAATTATCGATATCCCCGTTCAGGCACACATGGATGATACCGCTTTGTTGAATACTATCCCCCGAGATTTCATTGTCGACGGGGTGACAGTTCGGTTCACTGATGGCACCCACAGAGGCCCATCGGGTATGGGCGGAAATCGTAAAGTGTTTATGGGAAAACGAAACCAGTCCCTGCAGAATCTTGTCGTTTTTAATTTGCTTGCGTATAAAACGAACATTATCTCCCAAACGCCCTACTTCTGCGGCGACTTTATACGTCAGGGCAAGGGCAACACGTCTTTGGTTATTTTCATCCGTTGTCTGATTGATGTTTATACCCGAGTTAACAAGAACGTCCTGGGCCAACCGCTCTGTTAATTGGTCCACAAGATTCATTTTTTTCAAGGCTTTTTTGAAACGGTCATATTCACTGCCATCGAGAATAAACATCATGGAGATCCCTGCCGAATCACGCCCTCGAACCTCAAGCCGGTCAATACTGTTCAATACAGAGTTGATCTGCTTGAAGATATTAACGATGGTGATGTTGGGATCTTGGTTATCGTGTCCCAGCAAATTTTTAATCTTTTTAAAATTACCGATAATCTCAGAAGCAAGACACCAGGCAATATCTTTTAAATTGTCGATGCGGTGGATTAAAATATCCACTTCTTCAGAATCGAGATACCCCATATGATCTGCCAAGTATTTTGATTCTGAATCGACGACACTTGAAAGCCGGCGGGCATAACCTGCAAGCTCATCTTGGCTTTTAGAATCTGTAAAAAAATCGTAAAAAGCGCCATTAAGTTTTAACGTGCGAACAGCCTGAAAAAGAGAATCGACATGCCCCTTACCGCCCAGATAATGGTCTTTAAAACACAAATTATTCTGTTTGCAGTTTTCGAACCGACGAACTTCAAGTTTCTCAAGCATGCCGTTCAAAACAGCGAGATCCGCATGATCATCCGCCTCTTTTTTATTCTTAAATGAAACAATCCCGGTTATTCCGCAACACAGGATGTGCTCATGGCACGGGAAAAATACAATGGAATGATCCGGCACACCGGTCATGTGTTTTCCGAAATAGACATCGGCAAGAAGGCAACTCAGGATTCGGTGGCATAACCATTTTAATTTAAAATATATTTTTGTTATCAATTGCATAAAAATTCCCAATGTCAGTATTTGGTTTTTAGTTTTTAGTATGACGTATAAACTGTAATACTATTGTCTTTGGATCGTCAAACACTAAACACTTACTAATAAGCAAATTAGATTCTCGGCATAATCCTTGCCAATGAAAATGTTACCGATGCCCTCTCAAAAGTGCCTAAAGTTGAGGTAGCGCTAACGCGCTGTCATTAAAGTATAATTGGCAAAAATTCCTTAATTTTAGTTCACTTTAGCTCACTTTAGGCACTTGTAACTTTTTCTGTATTGATATCTAAGTCAGCATATCAGCAAAAAATATCGAGTAGGATCTGTACTCCTTAGTAATTACATCTTCTGATACAACTCTTTAATTTTGTCCCGTGTCATTATTTGTTTCCAGTCGGCACCCAGAGCATTTTCCCAAAGAGGTTCTAAAACAAGGGCAACATCAACCATTTTTTCCAGCTTATCGCTTTCAACATCTGCCACCAGATTTCGGGGGAGATGAATATCATGTTTTTCCATCATTTCGCGAAACTCGCGAACCCCTTGGGAGTAATAGTCTTCAAGGTAGTCAAAGACGACGCAGTTGCCGATCCCGTGATGAATTCCCAATACAAAACCAAGACCGTAGGAAAGAGCATGGCATATCCCCACCTGTGAGTAGGCAATGCTCATACCGCCGCAATATGAAGCCATCATCAACTTGTCGTCGCTGTCCGGACCATCGCCCAAAAAAACTTCCCTGCAGAGTTCAAGGGCCTTTTCTCCGTACGCTTTGCTGAATTCATTGAGGTAGGTGCCGTTTAGAGATTCAACACAGTGTATATAACAGTCCATTCCTGTATAGAAGCGTTGATCTATAGGCGCCCCTGCAATCAATTCAGGATCGAGAAGGATTTGGTCGAATACCGTAAAGTCGGAATTGATCCCGAGTTTCTTTTCAGGGCCTGAAAGTACGGTTGTACGGGACACTTCCGCCCCGGTTCCGGATAAGGTAGGAATACCCACGTGGTATATCGCTTCATTCTTTACAAGATCCCAGCCCTGGTAATCTGCAGAAGAGCCGGAATTTGTGAGCATCAAAGATACCGCTTTTGCAATATCCATAACGCTGCCGCCACCGATTCCGATAATCCCATCAGGTGATCGACGAGAAAAGTCTTTTATCTTCTGTGTCAACGCATCAACATATGTTGTCTTGGGTTCATCATCAACGTTGACCCATATGAGCTTATCATTGTTTTTTACCGGGACTCTGTTTTTTAAACTGCTATTTTGAAAAACATCATCCACCATGTAAACCATAAAAGAATCGTCTGATCGTCGTCTCGTGGCAAGGATACCGTCCAGCTGGTTAAAACAACCCCGGCCAAAAACGACATAAGAAACCATTTTAAAATTTCGAAACATAAGAATTTCCTCAGATCATGGACTATAGAATTCCATAACCCACCTCGGATGAATTGAGAAGTGCCTAAAGTGAGCTAAAGTTTGAAATGCCTAAAGTTGTTAAGGTGTCGCTTTGCTCCATCTATTCATATAAAAACAGGCGGAATTCCATCACCTATTTTCTATCTCCTATTCCCTCTTTCCTCTTTTCTCTTCCCTAATTCCTCTTTCCTATCTTTTTAAAAACACCTGTTATTTTTTCTATCCGCTGGGATAGCTCCTCCTCTGTCCAGGATAGTTTTATCAGCATGGATATGTTCCTGGCCATAATACTGTCCGACTTGGGAAACTTTATTTTCTCATATTCAGGAAGCTCTTTAATTAGAGTAATCGGCAGCCTGGCGGGAGACTTGAGTTTTTTGAAATGATCCCACTGTCGAATATAATGCCAGTTGTTGTCATACCAGTAAAAGCAGGAATCAACACCTGCGTTACCCAGAGACGCTACCGCCTCTCGGGCTTGAGATTCATCCGGCAGGAAGAAAGAGAGAAATGTCGCAGAGTCTCCTTTTGGATCGGGGATATCTCTAAAACTGAGTTCAGGAAACTGGGCCAGGGCATCTTTGATGGCTTTTTTATGCAACCTTTGTTTTTCCAGAATGAAATCGAGCTTTTTAAGTTGAGCCAGTCCAACTGCTGCATTCAGCTCACTGATACGGAAATTTGTTCCCAAAATTGGATGGCCTTCGAGACCTCGGTCATTGCCGATGTGGTCATGTCCGTGATCAGCATATGCATCTGCAAAGGTATAAAGTTCTTTATCATCGGTGACAACGGCACCGCCCTCACCGCATGTAATCGTTTTAACAGGATCGAATGAAAAACAACCCATTTGGCCAAATGTACCCAGCGATTTTCCGTTAAACGTAGCGCCCAGGGACTGGCAGGCGTCTTCTATCAATATAAGCCCCTTTTGATCGCAAAAACTTCGTATCTCTTCAATATGTGCCATGGCCCCGCACATATGGACCGGCATTACAGCCTTTGTCCGAGAGGTGATAACGGACTCGATGGATTCGGGGTCCAGACAAAGTGTTTCATCAATCTCAGAAAAAACAGGGACTGCACCGGCGTCTAAAATCGCTTCAATGGTTGCGATAAACGTAAACGGTGGTACAACGACTTCGTCTCCCGTACCGATTCCGCATGCCGCTAATGCAATACAAAGCGCTGCCGTACCACTGGAACTGAGATGGCAATACCCGGCACCGATTCGGTTTGCCAGTTCAGATTCAAATGTTTTTGCCTTCCAGTGCCCTTTTCGGACGCCGTCGAAACCATAACGGAACAACACACCCGTATCAAGAACATCTTGAACTTCTTTGCGTTCTTCGTCGCCAAATATTTCAAAGCCAGGCATGATGAATCTCCTTGTTGAATTGTCGATTAAAAAATATAACTCATCCCCCTTTATTCGCAAGGTTTTGGTTTTTGGCAAAAGCATCCTTGAAGTACTTCTTCATCGCAATACGCGCGTAATAACTTGCGCGAAGCCCGATGTATTTTTCGTGGGCCACAATAATGGACAAGGCAATTTTCTCCTCCCCTTTCTTTTCTTCGGCAAAACCCACAAACCAGTCGTACCGTACATCGTGGGTTTTATTGTCAATGGAGCCGGTTTTACCGCCGATATTAAGCCTTGAAAGGATTTTATCTTTCCGGTACCGTCGGAAAGCTTTTCTGCCCGTACCGCTTTTTATGGTATTTGCCATCAGACGATTCAGCGTCTGGGAAGCATTTGGGGCCATCGCCTGGCTCATCGGAACCAATTTGCCGTTGTAAATGATGCGTCCCTTTTCATTCACAATCCGGTCAACGATGGTGGGTTCCAACAGTTGCCCCTGATTGATGATTGCCGAAGCCATCATTGCCCCGTGAATGGGAGACATTTTTGTTTTATTGTTAAATCCACAGGCGATCTCGGCCCACTGATAGGGCTCATCAGATAAAGCGACACAACTGGGATCAACAAGAATTTCAAAATCAATGTCTTTGTTGAAACCAAATGATTTTGCATATTCTTCAAGCGTGTCTTTCCCAAGGTAAAGGGAGCCGATTTTCCCAAACACCGGATTCACCGACTGGGCAAAGGCGTCCTTAAATGTGATCCGATTGGTGTACCGGTTTTTTCGCTCTTTGAGCTGAGACTTATATAAAGTGTGTTTCATGCCGTTGTAAGTAAATACATGGTTTGAACTAAAACCATATTTTTCAATCGCCGCAGATGCGGTAACAATCTTAAAGATACTCGCTGCTGGGAACCTGTTATCAAGGCAAGGGTTATTGGACGGATCGGTTTTATTAAAACTCACCATGGATAAAATTTTGCCGGTAGCCGGATCCATAGCCACAATTCCAATGTATCGAGCGGTAGAGGTGTTAAGCTTTGATAGAAGATAATTCTGCAGTCCAATGTTAAGACTGGTCTCCACCCTAAATTTATGACCGTTTGAAACGAAATCGAAACTTTTATCCTTCAGGTTTACAAAGGATACACGATTCAGCAGCGTTTGGGCTTTCTTTTTGTCGAATGAATGACCAGTATTGGATGGTGAAATATAATCTGTTGCTAAATGGGAAAATGATTTCCCGCCAAAACCGCTGGTTATCCCGTAAGCCACAACAAACAAAAGGAGAGCCAAAACAGAATACTTAAGGAAAGCATTTACGATTTTTTTTTTTGCTGCGGACCATTTTAGGCCGTCTTGATATTCCCGCCAGTTCGGCCTTTCAGGAGTCGCCGTATCTGTCTTAAGTCTTCGGGGCATAATATTTTATAATTATAGCTTTTTTATAACCCTGTCATTATTTGAAATGCTCAGTTTGGGCTTTAACTAAGAGACGTACCTGGTTTCACTTTTTTATCCGGAGTTGCGACTGCACAGCTATCTTTTTCAACAGCAGCCAACAACATACCATTAGAAAGGATCCCCATCAACTTGGCCGGCTTTAGGTTTGCAACGATAACAACCTGCTTCCCCTCCAGATCCTCCGGAGAATAGGTCTCCGATATACCGGCCACGATGGTCCGTCTTTCCCCTATGTCAACTTCAAGCTTTAACAATTTTTTTGCCCGAGGTAGCACCTCGGCATGAATGACGGTGGCGACTCTGAGATCAATTTTATTAAATTCTTCGAGAGTTATCTCGGGTTTAATGTCAAGCGCCATATCTCTTGTATCCTTCTTTCCGGGTGATGCCATAGGTTCTTTTTTAAGATCGATCCTTGGGAAAAGCGTTATTGATTTCGGAACCCTCGTTCCAGGCATCAGTGTTTTCCACTTTTTAAGGGTATCAATACTAAAAGACTGCTTCTTTGAATCAATACCGAGATGTTTCTGCATGGTTTCGGCAGTTTCCGGCATTATTGGGTAGATTAGACCGGATATGATCCTTAGTGATTCAAGGAGGTTATAAATGACGACTTCAAGCTGTTTACGGCTGGATTTTTTCTTCGCAAGCACCCAAGGGGCCGTAAGGTCAATATATTTGTTCATATGGCTGATAAATCCCCAAATTGCCATGATCGCTTTGTTAAAGGCGAATCTCTTCATATGTTTTTCGAATTCGGCAATGGTTTCTAATGCCTCTGATCCCAAACCGAGGTCTAATTCACTTTCCACCTTAATATCAATTTCAGGAACAATTCCGGAAAAATATTTGTGGACCATTGCAAGAACTCTACTGAATAGATTCCCAAGATCATTCGCAAGATCAGAATTGATTCGTTGTATCAGTGCTTCTTCACTGAAATTGGAATCGAGCCCGAAGGTCATATCTCGCATCAGAAAAAATCGAAACGCATCGAGACCGTAAACATTTTTAAGTTGAAGCGGCTCTACTACATTCCCGATGCTTTTGGACATTTTGCTTTGATCGACATTCCAGTACCCATGGACATGCAAATGCTTGTATACGGGAATTCCTGCCGCCTTGAGCATGATCGGCCAGTAAATGCCATGGGGTTTTAATATATCCTTGGCGATAATGTGCTGGGCATGCGGCCAGAAAGTTTTAAACCGATCTCCATCCGGATACCCCAGGGCTGAAACGTAGTTTAAAAGCGCGTCAAACCAAACATAGGTGACATATTCTTTATCAAAGGGCAGCGTAATCCCCCACTTAAGGCGCGTTTTAGGTCTGGATATACAGAGGTCCTCAAGCGGCTCTTTGAGAAAGGATAGAACTTCATTTCTATAGCGTTCCGGGCTTATGAAATCAGGATTGTCATGAATATGATCAATCAGCCAGTCTTGATAACGACTCATCTTGAAAAAGTAGTTGGATTCTTTTATGAGTTCAGGCGTTGTTTCGTGATCAGGGCACTTGCCGTCAACCAACTCTCGATCTATATAAAAGCGTTCACACCCAAAGCAATAAAGCCCCTGGTATTCACTGAAATAGATATCCCCCGAATCATAGATCTGTTGCATGATCTGTTTTACCAACACCATATGGGAAGCATCCGTTGTACGGATGAAATAACTGTATTTGATATTAAGTTCAGGCCAAAGGTCTCTGAAAAGCCCGCTTATTTTGTCAACGTAGGTCCTGGGGCTTAAGTTCTCTTTCTTGGCAGCTCGAACGACCTTATCGCCATGTTCATCTGTACCTGTTAGAAAAAAACTCTCTGCCTGGAGCATGGAATGAAATCTACAGGCAACATCGGCCACAATCGTTGTATAAGCGTGCCCAAGGTGGGGCCTGGCATTCACATAATATATTGGCGTGGTTATATAAAAAGGGTTAACCATTTTTTTCTCCCAGGGATAATTCCCTGATTAGAGCTATTTATTTCAGGAATCGGGGTATTTTTATTTGTCGAATCGCTCCATGGATAAGTTTTTACAATAAAAGCGCCCCAACCCCTCATTTATTTATGATTTCATCGACCCGCGCCTCTATTTCCTCACCATCTTCTAAACGAATCGCAATGCGATTGTGTATCGCATTATGGCGTATCACTTTGCCTTTTCCATTTTTAGTTTTAACCGCTTCCCCGATTTTGGGAAATTTCTCCTTTATTTTTTTGTACATTTCATGCTCAAAAGTTAGACAACACATGAGTCTACCACACTGCCCGGAAATTTTAGTGGGATTTAACGACAGCCCTTGTTCTTTTGCCATTCTTATGGAAACTGGCCCGAATTTCTCGATAAATGCAGAGCAGCATATTTCACGCCCGCATCTTCCCATTCCACCGCACATTTTTGCCTGATTACGTATGCCAACCTGTCGCATCTCTACTCTGACACCGAATTTTTTAACCAGCATTTTTACGAGTTGACGGAAATCAACACGGCCTTCAGATGTGAAAAAAAATGTCAATTTGCTTGCATCAAAGGCGCTCTCAACGTTAAAAAGATTCATTTTAAGCTCAAGTTCCCGAATGCAGATCAAGCAGTAGGCATGGGCCTGTATTTCTGTCTCAGTATTTTTTTCTCTTTGAAGAAAGTCTTCTTGGCTTGCCAAACGAAACACTTTTTTAAGGGGCTTTCCCAATTGTTTCGCCGCAGATTGGTCGTATGGCACCGGAGGGACCACCACCATCCCTAATCCGAGTCCTTGCTCAGTTTCAACGATCACATGGTCTCCTCGATTAAGGACAAATGCACCGCTATCAAAATCATAAACCTTTCCGGCAGGTTTGAATCTTATTCCGACGACTTTTTTCATATATTTAATTTCTATAGTTTTTTATTACTAATAGGCAAATTAGATGCTCAACATATCACTTACCCATTGAAATGTTACCAAAAGACTTTTCACAAGTGCCTAAAGTTTGAAGTGCCTAAAATGAGCTAAAGCCCGCCCTGGTGCGTATCGCTCATATATTGATCTGACCTATGAACCATTACAAACGCAACTTTTTTAGTACAAAGTATTGGTGATCGGTCTGGGCCAGGGTTGAGGAACGCGCTTTCAGCGCGATCAATTATAATTAAAATTGACAGAATACCTTAACTTTAGGCACTTTAGTTCACTTTAGGCACTTTAAACTTTTGCATACATAGAATGAATAAACCAAAATATAAATACGTTACCGTATTTAAAAATACATGTACTTAGTAAAATTTGTGACTCAAACTTTTGCAAGACGCATAATCAACACTTCCAACGTGAGTCGCAAATTGGTGTTGGCCTGAATATTTTTCTGTGCCAATTGAATATCGTCAATTTTTGAAAGAAGTGAAGCAACGGCCATCTTTTTGGAATTTTGTTGAATTTTTTCTCTCAAATCTTTGTTCATGATTTGTGCTGGATGAAATTTACAGATAACAAGATCTCTGAACCAGGATTTCATCACCTCTAAAGAGTCGGCAAGGGCACCTTTATTTTTTGATAGATTTTCTGCAAATGCCAAGCGCGAAGGGATCGACATTAAAGATAATGATTCAAGGCTGTTTAGCAGCCAGGCCCTTCGCTTGATCCAGTTTATCTTACTCATGTGGCGCATCATGGAAAGAGCCTTGGAAATACTGCCGTTGGCCATGGTCGCAACTATCTTGGCATCATCGTGACTGGCGCCTTGTTTTTCGACGAGCAACGCCTCAATGTGATTGTGGGGAATCGGGCTAAATCTAATATGCTGGCAGCGTGAAACGATCGTGGGAAGAAGATCAGATGTATGCACGGCAGTAAGTATCAAAACAGTTCGATCCGGAGGTTCCTCCAACATCTTTAAGAGGGCATTACCTGCTGCAGGATTCATCGCCTGAGCATCGCTTATAATGACCACACGCAATCTTGCCTCATACGGTTTCATGGTGAGGGTATTACAAAGATTACGTATTTGATTAATCCTGATAAAATTACCCGTCGGTTCTACCAGGATAATATCCGGGTGATTACCGGACTTGATTTTACTGCATGATTTGCAACATCCACAAATTCCGCTTGTTGTTGTTATTTTCTGAATCGTGCTACGGTTAGCTCGATTTTTTTTCTCTTTAGGAAGATTTTCATCCCCATGACCCATACAGTTACTGGCCATAGCAGTCGCCATAGCTGTAGTTTTTTTGCCCACACCTTCAATTCCGAGAAAAAGAAGG
This sequence comes from uncultured Nitrospinaceae bacterium, assembly GCA_964195835.1. Lineage (GTDB taxonomy): Bacteria > Desulfobacterota > Desulfobacteria > Desulfobacterales > UBA11574 > UBA11574. Next base: position 22,801 of record CAXMTB010000022.1, read on the forward strand.
GCATGAGGTATGGTCTCATTTCGAAGAAGCGTCGTCAAAAGTCGAATCGGTTTTTCTTGACCCAATATCGACTCAAATCCAAACATCGATTGAAAACCAGTCACAAATTTAACTATCTACACGTTCTTTTAATTCTTTTCCGGATTTGAAAAATGGGAGTTTCTTTGGTTTAATCTGAACCTTTCCCCCGGTTTTAGGATTTCTTCCGGTATAACTTTTGTAGTTTTTAACAAAAAAACTGCACAAGCCCCGAATCTCAACACGTTCACCTTTTACCAAGGCATCTGACATGTTATCGAAAAATACCTGGACCACTTTTGCCGCTTCTGCTTTAGAAATGTTTGCTTCGTTTTTCAAAGCGGAAATTAACTCCAATTTGTTCATATATCCTCCTTGCTTACAATATCTGGCGATAATTTAACGTCTCGTAATTTCTATAATTAATTGAATGTGTTCTTTTTACAGCAAAAACCTTAAATGTCAAAACCCAAATTTCAATTCAATTAAAAGTCCCAATGCCAAACAAATCGCATGACGATTTTATAGAACTCCCGCAGGGTGAACTTAGCAGGAAATTTAAACTATATAAAATGCAAACCTGCAGTAAGTCAAGTGGTTATGATAATATTCCCGGTAGTATCTCAATATCCTCTTCACCCACGTCCACCCCTGCATACTGTCCAAGTGCTTCTATGTCAACGATCACACGTTCTTTTCCCCCGTATCGAGCAAACGTACCGATGATGCCGGCAAATGGTCCATGAACGACGATAACCCTATCCCCTTTTCTAAAACGGGTGCCTGTGGTAACAGTATTGTCCCCTTTAACCATAATCTTTAATGAATCTATGGTATCTGACGGAACAGAAATTGGGCCTTCTTTGTTGCCGATTAAGCGAACAACCCCGACTGTTTTTACAATTTCAAGGTGTTCGACCGGCTCCAGATTGGTTTTCACAAACAGGTATCCGGGAAAAAGTGGAACTCTGATCATCACTTTCCGGTCACGACGTCTGCTTCTGACCTTAACTTTGGGCAGGAAAACCTCCATGGATTTTTTGGCCAGACCTTCGTTGACCACGTTTTCGAACCTGCTTTTTGTGTGCAGGACATACCATGAATATTTAAGTTCTGATAGTGTCATTTTATCTTTTGGTTCAAGTTTCGCATCTTTAATTTTCAGTAACGTCAATAATGCGTAACAGGCCGGGGAAATTTATTTCGGCCCGCGACTTCAAAGGTTTTTTAGCCATATTCAGGCGCAAAATTTAAATTGCCAATATATCCTCTCTAAATGAATAAGTCCAGTTTGATTTTATTTTATCCAACCCCCCCAATTCCAAAAAGTCTGATCATAAAATTAAACCCTAAATCATCTCCTTCTTTAGTGAGATTGAAATCAAATGCCCAGCACTGGGTTTCGTATAAAAACCCGAAGCCGTGTTTTAAGTCTTTGCTATCAAATATGTTGCGCTCATACTCTCCACGCACTGAGAGTCTGTCTGATATCTTTATACCAAGATTGGTGTAGACGGTCTCACTGGTATCCCGTTGATACCGATGATCAACCAACAACCTGTCCCCACGCATATCCCAAAACGTTGCGGCAACATTTCGCGACCGAAAATTGCTGTCATAATGTGACCAGTCAGCATCCGCTTTTATGGAAAAATATCTTATAGGATAAAGTTCAAGCTCACCGTGTATCGGGGAAAACGGTTCCGGATCGTCCTCTTTTTCCTTGTTGATGTCGTAACTTTGTTCCAGCCTGAACCGGAAGAACTCATTGTAAGCATATGACGGCGGTTCAACACCGCCATCGCCCTTTGGGGTATCCGTTGGGCCGACACTTTTTTGTCCTGTAATTTTTTTCGACTTCGATGTTAATGTGTTTGTGAGCGAATACGTAATCAGGTTTATCCTGGCAATCCGATCGATGCCATCTAAAGAGGGCAATTCAGACTGATCCTTTTCAGGTATGTAATCGTAGATAATTTGAGGCCTTACGGTATGTTTGATCCGCTCAACACGTTTCCCCTCCATATTGAATACTTGATAGATTTCAGAAGAAAGATCGACCTTTATATCATACATTTCCCTGGTGACTGTATTTTTATCCGAAGAACTATACTCTTCCTTGTCGAAATGCCAAACCGTCTCTCGGAGGCCCGCAGAGGGTTCAATGGTAAAGTAGCTTCCGAAACTATACGGCAGATAGAATCTGGGATAAACATCCGCCCGATGATTCCTCGGGCCGTCTTCACTGTAAAAATACGTGTATTCAGAACCAAGGTCAAAATAAAACGGCGAGGTTGAAATTTTTTGTTTTGAGCCGTTAAAGGTGATCACCGGCATCCTCTGCAAAGTTGTATCCGTCTCTTCCTGACGACGCTTTATGACGTCGTCGTACCATCGCAACTCGGCATTGAGGCTGTAAAGAGGCCAGCTTCTGTTGATATTGAATCTGTTGAGTCGTACGGGATCATCATATGCATCAAAACCCCTTCCGAATTCTTCGATATAATACTTTTCGGCTTCATTAAATCCCGTGTATCCATCTTTGAATTCATGAAGGTAATCCTGGTCGCTTAGGTAGTCTATGTCAAGCCTTGCAAAGAACCCGTGAGGCAAGGCCTGATCATGTTTCATCCTGAACCAGTAACGGTCGGAATTGGGACGTAGAACGCCGTCACCCACATATCCCCATTTTTCAGAACCTGGAGATCCGTCATCCACCTGCCTGTCATCTAAATAATCATACATCAGGGTCCCTTTTGAGCTCTCATCGAAAACATAACGGTATTCCAAGCCCAGCTTTTCCCCACGGCGGCTCATATAGTGAGCATAAAATGTTGCATCGGAGCTCTCATTGATGGCCCAGAAAAACGGCTGGAGATATTCCTCCCCTTTACGGCTTGAAATTCCGACCCGGGGCGCCAGTAAGCCTGTCTGGCGTTTCAGCTTTACGGGAAACGCAAGATACGGGGTATAGAGCACAGGAACCTTCTTTGCCCAAAGTGCCGCATGTTTCACAAAACCGTATCCTTCCACGGTAACCTTTAGATTTCTGCCGGTAATTTTCCATGCCGGCGAATCACCGTCACATGTCGAAACAGTGGCTTTGTCGGCAGTGTAAGAGTCTTTACCGACTTTTTGAATTTTGTCTCCTTTTATATAGAAATGGTTTTCATCAATGAATATGGTTCCGTTATAAATGGTTCCTGTTTCTGCATCCAGGTTCATTTCCATGCTGGTGCCGGTGATGATGTTTTCCCCCACCGTCATAACAACATGACCTTTAGCAAAAACTTCCATGGTGTTCTGATTAAAACGAACATAATCGGCGTTGAGGTTTTTATCTTTTTTGGTGATGTTTACGTTCCCTCTGCCAATATAGACTTTCGCCTGATCATCGTAATCCATTTCATCGGCAACAATATGCCACGGCACGCTCGCATCGTCCTGAAATGGGTTGGGTTGACCTTTTGCCGAAGCAGGGCCTAAAACCAGAATCAGGATAAATAGGACCAAACTGAGTTCAGGAACAGCTTTCCAGATTCGAGCGGAACACAACACTTTAGATTTTTTTAAGGAACAAAGGGCGGCAGCAACAGAAAACACTGTAGAACCAAAGCAGGTGGGGATCTTACTGTAATGTTCAATACACCTTTCCGGCAAAAGTCGCGCGTTTTCAAAATGGCTCATATTAATTGATTCCGATCAATTGAATCCGCCTTGGCAGAAAAAATTCAGTATAGTATCTGATCCATATCAATAACATCTTGAATAAGAATAAAATATCAAGTATAAATGCCATTTTAATGAAAAAAGTCAAGATGTAGTTTCAAAGTTCCAAAATGCTTTTATTTATTATTGTAAGATTTTACGCTTTTTCTGTGAATAAATTCGAATTCCGAATTTCGAAACCCTAAACAAATTAGAATTCTCGTAACACTTTAGCCTTTTGAAAACATTACCGCTTCAGGTATAATTAAATTTTTGCTGAAAGATCACGCCAATGGCGGATAAAACTCGTGAATAAGGGCTCGTAATGAAAGAACCTGCCCGGGCTATTAATAAAGGTCTCCGCTTTAACAGGGGATTTCATCTATAAAGTTAAATTGTCTATGGTTCTTTCAAAACGATCCCTAATCCACTCAGACAGCTTCCAGTCAAAAATTTAATCATACCTGAAGCTCCTTTGAACTCGATTTGTTTCAAAGGGCTATACTATTACGAATTCTCAAAAGACCAAAATTCAAAACAGAAGATGAATATTTTATTAACCAATGATGACGGCATATATGCGGACGGACTCTGGGCGCTGTACGAAAAACTTGTTCCCCACCATTTTGTAACCGTCGTCGCGCCTGATCGAGAACGGAGTGCCGTGGGGCATGGCATCACCCTTCATCAACCGCTTCGTACCACAAAGATTACAGTCAATAACGGATGTCAAGGATATGCCGTGAACGGAACGCCGGTTGACTGTATCAAGATCGGTCTCATGGAGATCCTCGACGTGAAACCGGATATGGTGATCTCGGGAATTAATCCAGGTGCAAACGTCGGGGTCAATATCAATTATTCCGGAACTGTTGCTGCTGCCAAAGAAGCGACTCTATACAAAGTGCCGGCAATTTCTGTTTCCATACAGGGACATAAGACTTCAGCTTATGATTATGCCGCGCTTTTTACAGCAACATTGGCGGAAAATGTTTATGAAAAAGGGCTCCCTTTTGGAACATTTTTAAATGTAAACATACCGGATATACCAAAAAATAATATACAAGGGGTTCGGATCAGCCGGCAGGAAACAGCTCTTTATAACGAGTTTATTGAGAAAAGGGTCGATCCCCGTAATCGAACATATTACTGGCATGGGACCGATGCACAAACATCCCTAAATACCCCTGAAAGTGACGACACTGCACTTAATGAAAATTTTATATCCATCACTCCCATTCAATGCGATGCCACCGATTACGCCATGATCGAAGAGCTAAAGGGCTGGGATATTGAGGGTTTCAAATTGTGACACAATATAAAAGATGATTTTAAGGATTCGAAGGGTATAGGGTTCGAGTGAAATACTTAAGAACTATTTAGAGCCAAAAAGTTGGCGAAAGTCCTATCAGCTGTGTCTATAAATTCAGACAGAAAAAGTTACAAGTGACTAAAGTGAGCTAAAGTGAACTAAAGTGAACTAAAGTGAACTAAAGTTAAGGATGATAAAGACTGATTTTATTTAAATGACAGCGTGTTGGCGCTTCCTTAACTTT
>CAXMTB010000023.1:0-27639 GCA_964195835.1 uncultured Nitrospinaceae bacterium
TGGAATAACCCCGCTCGATTAGCGAGCGGGGTTCATTCTAAGATCAAAAGTGACATTACCTGTTTCCTCTCTTGGATGCTTTGAGCGGATTAAGTTTTCCGTTCGAGGCAGAAGAGGTTTTGGTAATATGTGAGGCAAAATTGCAGTCTCCCACCTTCCATTTCAAGGAAGGATCGGGGCATGCCGTGCAATACCATCTGGATGAATATTCAGCGCTGCGGTTACAGCCGTCACATTTCTCCACAACCTCATGACAAACGCCGCCATTATACGAACACCCCTTAGCCGTCATAAAAGTACACTCAAAACCATTTCTAATCGTTGTACAAACCATCGGAATCACCCCCTTTCAAATAAAGTGAAGCCTCCTCGCCCTAAAGAGCGGAGGTTCTGCCTTTCGGCAGCGCTTCGAGCCCGGCAAGGATTACAGTTAATTTTATATATCTCCCCTTAACCCCATCCTAAAGGACGGGATTGCGAGTAGCATGCCGGTCAAAAAAAGGCCAGGGGCAGCACATGCTCCCGGCCTTTTTGACGAAACTCTAAAAATCTGGAGAAATATAATCAGACAAATATAGCTTGTCAACCATAATTTTTAGAAATTTTGTTGGATATCAGTAAAAAAGAGCTCTTGATTTTTTATTAAAAAATTGGCAATTTACTTGTATTATATTCTCCCAAAATTAAACAGATACGCATATTCCAATATTATTAATGAAATTTTTTGAAAAAGTGATACAATACGACATATATTTTATCCTGGTGATGTTTTTATTAAAATAGCAATACAACCTTCTAAAGATATTAAATTTATAATACAATGGCGAAATTTGGGAAATATTTAGAAACAAAAGGGATTGCATCTCAAATGATTATCAAAGAAGCCATAAAGGTTTTAAAAATAGAAGCTGAAGGGATTCTGAAGCTCGCAGATCGAATTGATGACAACTTCCCTAAGATGGTGGAGCTTATCTGTCGTTCCAAAGGAAGATTGATCATCAGCGGCATCGGCAAATCCGGTCTGGTGGGTCGAAAAATTGTCGCCACCTTAAACAGCACAGGAACACGGTCTCTTTTTTTGCATCCTGCCGAGGCCATGCATGGCGATCTTGGCATAGTGGATTCGGATGATATATTCATCGCACTTTCCAATAGTGGAGAAACCGATGAGCTGAATTCACTCATACCCAGTATACGAAAAATCGGATGCACCACTATCGCCTTTACCGGGAACAAAAATTCGACTCTGGCCAAACATAGTGACATCATCATCGATGTTGGCGTGGAAAGGGAAGCCTGCCCCATGGGCCTTGCACCAACCGCCAGTTCAACCGCGCTGCTTGCCATGGGAGACGCCCTTGCCGTTACCCTGATTAACAAGAAACATTTCAAATCAAGCGATTTCAAAAAGATTCATCCCGGAGGTATTTTGGGGCAGCGGCTCTCAAGTAACGTTCAAGACATGATGCTAACCGGAGCTTCCATTCCACAGGTTCCTGAAGGAACCTCCCTGGAAGATGCTGTAAAGGAAATCAATCGACTGGAATTAGGGGTAACACTTGTTATTAGATCAGATAAAACACTTGCCGGCATCTTTACCGATGGTGATTTAAGACGTCTGATTGCCGATAAAAAATCTATTGTTGATTTAACTGTTGAGGACGTTATGACAAAAGATCCACGAACCGTCACACTGAATTCTCCGGCCTATGATGCCCTGAACATGATGGAAAAACACCAGATCACGATACTCCCCATAACAAACACTAAAGGAAAAATTCAGGGGATTTTACACTTGCATGATATTTTAGGCAAAGGCGAATTTAAATTCAATGGAACCTAACCTGGCCAAGCCGGAAAAGTTACAAGTGATCTAAAGTTTGAAGTGATCTAAAGTTGCTGTTGAGTCGCTACGCTCCGGCTATTTATATTAAATAAAATTGACAGAAGACCTTAACCCTGGCCCAGACCGATTACCAACACTCTATACTAAAAAAAGTCATGTTTGTATTGATATATAAGTCAGATCAATATATTAACGATTCGCACCAGGGCGGGCTTTAGGCATTTTAGATCACTTTAGGCACTTCACACTCAATGAATTCAGAATTTTTTGTCATAAAATACACAAAATCCCAAGCTAAAAAACTAAGAGGATATAATGAAATTTGAGATCATTGACACCACGATTCCAACCCTCGGCCCCCTTAAAGTGCCATCTCCGATCAAAAGAGGGGACAAGAATGCGCTTAAACGAAGTTTTGTAAATGATACGGACAAAGTTGTTCTAAACGTAAATGTAAACACTATTATGAAAATGGTTGCCGATGGTATAGAATTGCCTGCCTTTGAACTGGCCGGCCCTAGAGAGAAATTATATTTCGATCCGAGCAAGATCAGGTGTGGCCTTGTAACCTGTGGTGGGCTTTGTCCGGGTTTAAACGATATCATTCGGGCTATTGTTCTGGAGCTTTTCTACGGTTATGGCGTTAAAAATATTTTCGGCTTTAAATACGGTCTTCAAGGTTTCATTCCCAAATACATGCATGATATTATGGATCTCAAACCGGAGACTGTCGCCAATATACATGAAATGGGCGGCTCGATCTTAGGATCATCAAGAGGCCCTCAACCGATAGACGAAATCGTCGACTCCATTGAACGGATGAACATCGGCATACTTTTTATGATCGGCGGTGACGGAACGCTCATAGCCGCCACTAAAATCGCGGATGCCATAACCGAAAGAGGTCTGAAAATCAGTGTGGTCGGAATTCCAAAAACCATCGACAATGATATTCACCTGGTTTCCCGTTCTTTTGGCTTTGATACTGCAGTGGATGTTGCAACCCAGGCCATCAGGAGCGCGCATAATGAAGCCGCCGCATACCCCAATGGAATTGGTCTTATTAAACTGATGGGAAGGAACTCGGGATTCATCGCAGCTACCGCCGCACTGGCCCAACAGGATGTAAATTTTGTGCTTGTACCGGAAGTGGATTTCGATCTTGAAGGACCGAATGGCCTCTTTGCCAACCTTGAAAAGCGTCTGGATCAAAGAGGACATGCTGTGATCGTGGTGGCAGAAGGAGCCGGTCAAAAGTTTTTTGAAAACAACACCACTGAACGGGATGAATCCGGGAACATCAAACTCAAAGACATAGGTTTTTTTCTTAAAGATGCCATAGTATCTTACTTTCATGCCAAGGGCATCGATGTATCTCTAAAATATATCGACCCCAGTTACATGATAAGGAGTCTTCCTGCAAACGCCAATGACAACGTTTTCTGTAGCTTTTTGGGCCGCGATGCAGTTCATGCGGGCATGGCGGGAAAGACAAAACTCCTCGTTGGCAGCTGGAACAATCATTTTGTGCATATTCCCATGAGTGCCTCGGCAGGAAAACGAAAGAAGATCGGTCCCAAAGGAAAACTGTGGCTCAGTGTCCTTGGAGCAACAGGTCAGGGATCACTAATAAACGATTGATCCATCTCCTTTTATTACCGTAACCAAGGCATTAAGGGTTCGCTCAAAAATAAATTCACATTACCGCTTCAGGTATAATTAAATATTTGCCACAAAGGCACTAAGACACAAAGGATATATTTATTATTCTTTCTTCGTGCCTTGGTGCCTTAGTGGCAAAATAGAAAACGTTTTGTTAAAAAAGCAAAAATTTCAATTTTAAGTAACTAATATACGGATGAAGGATGAAGCAATCGATGGATGACAGCCGAATGTTTATCTGCAGCCCCCTTGTTCAACATGACCGCGTCTCTGGCCAATTTGCCGACAGCATCCGCCTCATCGGGATGGGTCAGATAATATAGCATTCTTTCAGCCAATTCCCGATCATCTTTGACCTGAATACCGCCGCCCGTTTTATCGAGAAGGGCCTTGGCATCCAGAAAATCTTCCATTGAAGGCCCATAAAATACGGGCTTGCCCCACACAGCCGCTTCAAGAATGTTCTGCCCTCCCAAAGGCTCTAAACTCCCACCGCAAAAAACAATTGAAGCAATACTGTATGTGGATTGGAGATCCCCGATGGTGTTAATGATTACGACAGGGGCTGTCCTCGAACAGCCTGCTTTGTCAATTTCGGTTTTTAATTGATATAAAAGCCCTTTTGCTTTAACGATATCGATAATATGTTGAATTTTTTCAACATGCCTTGGTGCGATAATCAGCAGAGTTTCTGGTAGGGTTTGAAGGATTTTTTCATAAACATTCACAATGATCTCGTGCTCTGAGCCCCGGGTGCTGCCAGCGACCAAAACCGGTTCATTCCCTTTTAGGTTGTATAGCTTTTCATTTTTACCCTTAAAGGAGGGAGCAGCCTGCCGAAGCAAGAGATCATACTTTGCGTTTCCGTTGATCTCTATTTTCTTTTTGGGAACGCCCAGCAGCATCAATCGCTGGGCATCTTCTTCCCGAATCATGCTAAACGTTTCAATTTGATTTAAGGCTTCTTGAATTAAAAACCGAATCTTTAAATATCCTTTTATGGATCTGCCGGAAATTCTTCCATTTACCAGTGCAATTTTTACTCCCATTCTGCGGGCTGCCAGCAGCCAGTTCGGCCAAATTTCAGTCTCGAGACAGACCAGGATATCCGGCCGAATCGCTAAAAGTGCTTTGCGAACAGAAACGATAAAATCAAGTGGTGCATAAATACATGTTATCTCTGGGCCAAATCTTTCCCTGGCCCAAGAATGACCGTGTTTTGTTGTCGTTGAGAGAATTATGGCACAATCCGGCATTAATCGTGTCAGAGATTCTATAATCGCCACCGCTCCGTTCACCTCTCCCACTGAAGCTGCATGTATCCATATTCTTGGAGAACCGGAAATGGCGCCCACAAGTGACTTGGGGTAAAATCCGAGACGCTGACCTAAGCCATCGCTGAAGCGACCGGTCAGGCGAGTGTAAAACCAGAAGGGCGGCAATAAAACGAAAAACAACAGTACGTTAAAAAAGTTATACGCTTTATAAGCGAAATTCATACATTTAACGTTGCTCCAGATCTACAAAACGTCGACCTCTTATTTGAAGAAGATATAGATTTTTAATGGCGTCCCCATTGTTATCAAAAGATGTTAGGCCGGTTACGCCCTGAAAACCTGCGAGTCGCTTGAGTTCATTCTTAAGCACACTTCTAAATCGAATATCGGACCGGCTAACCATCTGGAACAGTATCAAGGCGGTATCATAAGCCGCTGCTTCTATGAATCCCGGCTTCTGGTGAAAAATTTCATTATAACTGTCGACAAATTGTTTGACATTTTTCGACCTGCTTTCGGCAAAAAATCCATCCGGCATGATGGCGCCCTGGGCATGTTTGAAGGTCATATCGATCAGACTGTCTGAATGCCACAAATTGGTTCCAAAAAGATATGTATCCTTAACATCGTAAAAAGCAAGCTGCGGAATAATAAGACCTGATTTCTTAGGAGCATCGGGAATAAAAACGGCATCAAAATCGACGATGGCCTCCGGTCCTTCATTCTCTTTCATATCCCAACTTTCAGATTCTTCATCCAAGGGCGAAAGAAGGGTTTCTGCAATATTTTCTGTTGTTGTTTCATCGGTTTCATTTTCATTCGCTGTTTCATCGATATTTTTTAGTTCTTCAGGAACTTCATAATATAGACCCACCAGCTTTTTGATGGGATCGGCAAAATCGGTCCCATCCGGTCTATACGATTCAACGCCGACAACTTTACCCTCATGGGCAATTACCTCATCCCAAAAAAGGTTCATAAAGGTTTTTCCATACTTTTCATCAGGATAAAGGATTGCATAATTTTTAAGGCCAAGCTCCTCAACAGCATAAGACACCAGAGCCTTAACCTGCATGCCGGGTGTAATAAAATTTCTAAAAACATATTCTCCAATTTCGGGAATATTATCTTTCTGTGTCAAAGTAATTATCGGTATCCCATAATTTTGTGCCTCTCTGGCAGCCGAACCGGACGTAACAACCGGCCCGATGATAGCGGCAACGTTTTCTTCGAACAGTTCCTTCACTGCGGCAGCAGCTTTAACCGAATCAGATGCCGTATCCTTAACAATTATTTTGATGGAAGGCTGGGGGTTTCTGGCATTAAATTGGTTGAAAGCGAGTTGAATACCCTTTAACGCCCCATGGCCGTATGTTTTATAAGGACCGCTTAAGGGAAGTAAACATCCTATGGTGTAACGGCTGTAAACAGACCTTTTATTGATTGATGCAATGAGGCTTTTTGCCTGCTGAATATTTTCGTGCTCCGGGAATTTTTCTGTAAAAGCCGTTAAAACCTTCAAGGCTTCATCATATCTTTCTTCCTCGGCATAGTTAAGCCCAAGCTGAAACATAAGATACCCTTTTAGGACGTCATCTTTTGCCTGGTCAAAAAGAGTTGCGATATCTTCAGGTCCAAGCCCCCAGACAGCGTCTTTCAACTTTTTGACAATGCTGTCCTTTTCCATATCTTTTGATTTTCTTAGTGCCATGATATAGTAATTGACAGCGTCTTTTGGAGAACTCATGGCCTTGTATGTGTCGCCAAGCAACACATACGTTCTGAGAATGTGAGCCCTGGAAGGTTTTTGTTTTAAAAAATGGGGTGCCTGTTCGATGACGTCGCCATATTCTCCTTGGTTGTAATACGTGACAAGTATTTCAAACCGGGCATCGGATACAAAATGGCTGCCTGGATATTCGTCGATTAGGCGTTGATAGATGCGGCGCGCTTGTTCAAAATCTTCCAGAATCGTATGAATTGATCCCATTTTCATTAAAGCGGCATCGGCCAGAGGAGCGTCAGGGAATCGTTCGCGGTATTCCCTAAAGTGGGCCAGGGCTTTTTCGTAAGATTTTGCCTGCAACATTTTTTCAGCCTGTGAAAAAAGTTGATATCCAGGACCAACCTTTTCAGGAACCGGCTTTATCGCGCATGCCCCTAAAAAAAGGGCTGCCGTCAGAAGCAGAACTATTTTAATCGGTTTCATAAACAGTTTTTTAATAGGCGAGTAATTTTTATCACTTGATGTTTACCCTTATTTTACAGCAAAGGCAAGCATAACCTGAATACTCTACTTATCCTTGCCAAGGACCTTATATAATGTTATAAACCACAACCTTTGATAACAGATAGGTTTTATTAGGGCCATCAACCACAACAAAATATTATCACAAAAATCATGAAAAACCAAAATCCAAGACAACCACGATCATCAATGAATGAAAAATCGGTAAAACACAACGTTGATCAAGAACTCGAACACCTGAGACAGCAACTCGATTCCATCGATCAACAAATCGTTTCTCTGCTTTCCAAACGCCAGGCTGAAGTCGAACGCGTTGTTCAGCTCAAAAAAGCACACAATATCCCGGTTTATCACCCTGCAAGGGAAGAAAACTTGATCTCTCACCGTCGCAACCAGGGATCTAAGGCCGGTCTTGACCCGGATTACGTTGAAGAGATTTACCGCCGTATCCTTCGCCAGTCAAGGGCAGAACAAACCGCCCAAATGGCTCAGAAAGGGATCCGAGCCGGAGCGTCCATCCTTCTCATCGGAGGTCTGGGGAGTATGGGACAATATTTTCATCAATGGTTTGCGCGCGCCGGGTATCAGGTACGTATCCTGGACCATAAGGATTGGCCGGATGTAGATCGACTCTGCCAAGGTATCGAACTGGCAATTATCAGTGTCCCCATTGAGTTAACCGTCTCGGTGGCCAAAAGAATCGGCCCTCATCTGCCCGCAGATTGTGTTTTAGCAGATATCACCAGCATAAAAGAAATTCCTTTAAATGCCATGCTCAAGGCGCATCAGGGCCCGGTAATCGGATTACATCCACTCTTTGGCCCTACCACCTCAACCATGGACAAACAGATTGTCGTGGTGACTCCCGGCAGAGATACCGTCGGTTGTCAATGGCTGATCGACCAGTTCAGTGCCTGGGGAAGCATTATACTGCGAGTCGATGCCAATGAACATGATAAAACCATGTCCATTGTTCAGACGGTGCGACATTTTGCCACTTTTGCTTTTGGTCAATTTCTCCGTCGCAAACAGATCGATTTGCCACGAACATTGGAGTTTTCCAGCCCCATATATCGCCTTGAGCTCGGGATGGTGGGTCGTCTTTTTGCTCAGGATCCATCCCTTTATTCAGAAATTATATTCGCGTCAGCTGAACGGTGTACCCTTTTAAGAGAATACCTTGATTCTTTGACAAGCAATCTTGATATGGTCGAAAAAGGTGACAAAGAAGCGTTTCTTGCTGAATTTAATAAAATCGCGGAATGGTTCGGACCGTTTAGTGAGCAGGCGATGCGGGAGAGTACGTATCTTATTGACAAACTGATCGAACGCTTTTAAAAACAAAGGAATTTTCGAAACGTCAAATTATGATTGTTCGATCCACTCCCTGTCTTGCCTCGGGCAGTCTTCGCTTGACATAAACCCCGCTCTTTTGTAATCTTCGTTTGAAAAAATAAAAACCTTTGTTTCAAACCTCCGAATTCAATCACCCAATAGGGCCACGATTTCTGGAAATTGGATAGACAGTTAATGCCTAAGAATCAAAGCCAAAAAGGAATCGGGCACGTGACCGATACAACACCGCTTTACAACAGTAGAATCACAAAGACATATTTAGAATATATCAAGAATAGTTATCCCGATCTGGACATTGATTCTATCTTAGAATATGCGGGAATGACGAAATATGAGGTAGAAGACCCGGCGCACTGGTTCAGCCAGGAACAGGCGGATCTCTTCCAGGAGGCCTTAGTTGAAAAAACAGGCAATCCAAATATCGCAAGGGATGCAGGACGCTATACAACATCATATGAGGGAATGGGTCCTGTAAAACAATACACGTTAGGATTAATGAGCCTGGCATCAGTTTACCTCTTGATGAGGAAAGTCTATCCCATTATGAGCCGAGGTGCCACTGTCAGAACAAAAAAATTAAGGTCCGACAGGGTTGAAATAGTCTCTACCCCTAACCATGGGGTAACTGAAAAACCTTATCAATGTGAAAACCGCATAGGCACTTTTGAATCCCTGGCGATGTGGTTCACTGATAAATTAGCCAATGTTGAGCATCCTTCTTGCTTTCACAAAGGCGACAATAGCTGCCGTTACGTCATTACATGGAAAAAAACGGCGTCCCTAATATGGAAGCGGATTCGAAATTATTCTCTGCTGGTCAGTATTGGTTTGTCCCTGAGTCTTATCTTTGTTTTCCCCCCCATGACATGGGGAATTTTTGTGATTCTCTGTTCTCTTATTACCCTGAGCATAGCATTTCTTACAGAGCATATAGAAAAAAAGGAATTGGCCAAAACGGTCGAAACTCAGGGTGACGCGGCCAAAGATCTTATTGAAGAAATAAATATTCGCCACAATAATGCATTGCTTGTTCAAGAAATAGGTAGAGCCACTTCTTCGTTTTTAGATATCGATAAACTCATCAATACTGTGGTCAATGCTATGGAAATTCACATGGATTTTGACCGTGGGTTAATCATGCTTGCCGAAAAAAATAAAAATAGGCTCTTTTACACCGCGGGATATGGTTACGATAATGAGATAGAATTGTTTTTACGAAAAAGCGAATTTCATCTTGATAACCCTCGATCCCAAGGGGTGTTTATCGTGGCTTTCAGAAATCAGAAGCCAATATTGGTAAATGATATTGTCGAGATTGAGAAAACGCTATCAAGAAGAAGTCTGGAATTCGCTAAAAAGATGGGAGTTCAGTCGCTAATATGTGTGCCCATTGTCTATGAGAATGAATCACTGGGCATACTTGCTGTGGACAATCCCAAGTCAAAAAGACCGCTTACTAAAAGTGATATGAATTTTTTAATGGGAATTGCCTCCCAAACAGCTGTTAGTATTATAAATGCAAGATCTTTTCAAAAACTCCGAGATAGCGAAAAAAAGTACCGCGAGCTTGTCGAAAATGCGAACAGTATTATCATGCGTAGAGACATCGAAGGAAATATTACCTTTTTTAATGAGTTCGCCCAATTTTTTTTTAGTTTTACTGAAAATGAGATCCTTGGAAAAAGCTTAGAGGGTACAATTTTCCCGAAAACGGAATCAACGAAAACTTATCTTGATGGCCTCTTAACCCTTTTCAAACACACGCCTGAAAAACCGATTATCAACGAAAAAGAAAGTGTACTCAGAAACGGTAAAAAAGTCTGGATTGCATGGACTTACAGGCCTATTTTTGATAGTGACGGAAATTTGGTAGAGATTCTCTGCATCGGTACGAACATTACCGAACTCAAACGCGCAGGACAAGAGAAAAGGGATTTGGAAGCCCGCCTCCAGAGAGCACAAAAAATGGAAGCCATAGGGACACTGGCAGGTGGTGTGGCCCACGATCTGAATAATATCCTGTCCGGCATTGTCAGTTATCCTGAACTCTTATTAATGGATATTCCATTTGAAAGCCCGTTAAGAAAGCCGATCTTAACCATACAGAAAGCAGGGGAAAGAGCTGCCGCCATTGTTCAGGATTTGTTGACCCTGGCAAGAAGGGGGGTTATCACAACGAAAGTCGTCAATTTAAATTCAATCATTTCTGAATACTTAAAAAGCCCTGAATTTGAAAACTTGAGGATGTATCATCCGAATGTTCATATAAAAACAGATTTTGAAACAGACCTGCTGAATATTTTAGGCTCTCCACTTCATCTATCCAAAACGATCATGAATTTAGTCACAAACGCTGCCGAGGCCATCTCCGACATGGGAGAAATAATTTTATCGACCAAAAATCGCTATATCGACAGATCATTAAACGGTTATGACAAAATAAAAGAAGGAGATTATGTTACCCTCAGTGTTCGTGACACTGGTATCGGTATTCCTTCAGAAGATTTAGAAAGAATATTTGAGCCTTTTTACACCAAAAAGGTCATGGGAAAAAGCGGAACAGGATTGGGAATGGCGGTTGTTTGGGGCACCGTAAAAGACCATAGAGGATATATTGACATAAAAAGTGCTGGTGGAAAAGGAACAAATTTTACACTCTATTTTCCAGTGACCAGACAAGATCTGACCACTGATAAACCTTTATTATCTATAGAGAATATTATGGCAAAGGGAGAATCTGTTTTGGTAGTAGATGATGTGAAAGATCAACGGGAAATCGCCTCTGGAATATTAATGAAATTGGGATATTCTGTTGTATCGGTTTCGAGCGGTGAAGAGGCGGTGGATTACATGAAAAACCACTCGGCAGACCTGCTGGTGTTGGACATGATTATGGATCCCGGAATCGATGGCCTCGATACGTACAAAAAAATTCTCGAAATACATCCCAACCAAAAAGCCATCATCACAAGCGGTTATTCCGAAACAGAACGAGTGAAAGAGGCTCAAAAATTGGGTGCAACATCCTATGTAAAAAAGCCATATCTGTTGGATAAAATAGGACAGGTTGTGCGCGATGAACTAAACAAATAAATGCAAAAAACTGATCACAAAAATCCGCAAATTAGGCATTGCTTTTCTTGGAGCCTTTGTTCTTTGAAGTTTTGAAAATGATCATTCGGTGTTTCTTTCTGCCCTGAGATTCATAAAATCTTCACATATCACGATGTACACATAGAATTTATCAATTTATGGAAAACCTGCTGTAGCTTCTTGAATACAATAAAGAGAACGCTTTCTAAGCTTTTAGCCACAAAAAGCTTGACCCTTACCGTCATTACTTATAAATTCAGGATTTTCTTTCGAAAAGCATTCAGAAATTCAAAACAGTACTAGAGATATAGTAACTTTAATTTAAAAAATTATATTTAACGAATAAGGTCACAGACCCCATTCTTTAAATGGTCAACTGGTTCTGGCTTATGATAAAATTATGAATACCCCAAATACGAATCATCGTGGATACTTAATGGAGAGCGAGGAAGAAGCGCTTCGTCTTGACTTGAAAACAGACGCTAAGATAGTTAAGAAACAGGCCAATTGGGCTGGAATAAAACCTGGCATGCGCGTTGCAGATTTAGGGTACGGTTCAGGTAAAACATCCTTCTATCTTCACAAACTGGTTCAACCGAATGGTGAAGTTATCGGAGTCGATATCGCTGAAGAAAGAATTAAATACGCAAAAAAGCACTATAGCAAAAAGGGTATAAAATATATATACAGAGACATACGTGATCCCTTGGATGATCTGGGAATGTTCGATTTTATTTGGGTCCGATTTGTCCTCCAATATTTTCGATCTGAAAGTTTTAATATCGTCAAGAACATATCCCGTATTTTAAAGCCCGGCGGCATTATCTGTCTCATAGACCTGGACTATAACTGCCTCAACCATTTTGGACTCTCTCAAAAGCTTCAAGGAACATTTTACGGCATAATGAAGGCTCTGGAAAAGAATGCTGATTTTGATCCTTATGTGGGAATCAAACTTTATTCTTTTCTTTATGACCTCGGCTACCACGATATCGATGTGAGCATGGCTCCTCATCACCTGATTTTTGGAAAAACAAAGGAAATTGATAATTTCAACTGGACGAAAAAGGTTGAAGTTGCAGCAAAAAATTCGGGATATGAGTTTAAAGAATACAAAGGAGGGTATGAAGAATTTTTTAAAGAATTTAAGCGTTTTTTTTCTGATCCAAGGAGATTCACCTATACCCCGGTAATCTCTTGCAGGGGATGCAAGTCTGCATAATAATCACATCAAAAAATCAAAATTAGTATATTTTTTCGGCAGAATGCTATTCAAGAACTAACTCCTCTGAACAACCTATTAAGATACCTGAAATAATGGTCTAAATATTGCAGATTTAGCGCCCAAAGATTATATAATTTCTCATAGGGTATGTAACTGTTTTCAGCATAGTCTACAGGATATAGAAGTACCGGTATTTCATCCTGCTCATATTTTTTGGAGAGTTCAGAAAGCGCCAAATAGAGAATATCCTTTGATAGTTCATTTGAATCAACAACAACAATCTTGATGCTACTGGTCAGATCAGCAAGGTTCAGACCGATGTCTGAAATATTTACCATGAGCACTGCCTTGAGTTTGCCGTTCCTCTTCAGCGAAAAAACATATTTTTCCCTTATAAAACCAAGTTGTTGATATACTTTTGAGAGTTCCTCAATACCCACAGAATCCTGATCGAGTTCCATGGCATCCAGCATGAGACCGCCTGATGAAAACTCGTAAAAATTTTTTAACTCAAAAAAATCTTCAGGCTGAGCTTCCATCAAATCCCATGGTCTTTCCAACCTCGGTTCATCATTTAAGGTTTTTCGGCAATGAAAATAGGCAAATGTATCGAGGGAACAGCCTTTTGGATCTTTTATATTTTCGAAAACCCCCCCAAATACACGGTTAGGAAATTTATTCTCAGGCCTGAAATAACAGAAAACAAAATTCATTTGGTTTGAACTGAGCCTATGGGACTCATTAACAAACCGGCCAATCTGTTCCAACACAGACACACCGGCCTTGTGTAAGTCTGAACGGTCAGCAGCATGATGATGGATCAACCATGAATTTTTATAAAAACGAACCATAGCCATATGGCCAAGGATTCGATCCTTATCCTGATAAATAAAATGTCTGGCGATCTTCTGATTCTGGGTATATAGCTTTTTGTAAATCGCCTTGATTTTCTCTTTATTTGCTTCGAGAAATGCATATTTTTTTGGATAAATGAAACCTGATTTAAAAAAGAAGCCCCAGAGGTCGTCCATATTAACTCGGTTGCAAATATATGAATGGTCGTCTTTTGCCTGATGAAGTAATGCAGAAAGTCTGCCGTGGTCTTCGATACTTATATCGAGGATGGCCATGCCGCATTTCACCCAATTGCTGTTTTTTTCTTTTCCCATGAATTGTCTATAAACAGCCTGGGTCTTACATTTGACGCTGAAGTTGCTTGCAAAGTTCAATTCCAGTTCAGGGATGATCATTCCGGGCAGAAGAACAGCGTTACGCCTGTCTTCCTCCACTGAAAAACCGGAACCCGACAAATCAACGACTTTAAGATTGACCATCTTTTCTGTAAACGGATGCTTGAAAATGACACTTGGTGATGGAACCAGCTTCTGGCGGACGCTTCGAAATTCTTTGGGTTTAAACCTTTGGACCTGATATCTTGCCGGTTCAAGAACATAACTTCTTGTTTTATGACCGCCGGTCATTTTGAGTATTCTACATTCTCCTGAATAGAGAATCCCATTACCATCGGAAAAGATCAGGTCCACCGGGATATCAGGATCAATCCATTGAAATGTCTGGGGAGGATTTGCAGTGATTTCTATACGAAAGGAAGCCGTACTAAAATCGATGAGAACACCGTTAAAAGAAGCACTGTTCTGAATTAGCTGAACCTTGATACCTTTGCATGAATGCCGTCTCATTTTCCGGGGACTGATTTCCCGGCACGTATCTGGTAGAACAAGACGAATGCCAGTGTCGTCAATATTGATCTCGTTGGATTTTACCAATATTATTTTTTTACCGTTGGGTATGACAACTTCTTGGAATTTATAGGATGACAACTGTTGAGAAATTTTATCCGTATCAATCCAAAGACATTTTAACTCCTCTCCAAGACATGGTTGCGGTTTGGCCCGGTGGGAAACAGTGTGGTCGTATTTGAAATGTTTAAAATTTACTAGGACGGTACCATCTTGAAAATTAATGTAATTCAACTTATTAATTAAGTGTTTTTTTCGAATCTCCTTTCCCTCTGTGAGACGTTCCGGGTTTGAATCTGAAGGATTTAATTCGGTAGATTTGTTGTCGCTATCCATAAGCTCAATGTGTTATTACGGCAGTTGATTTTTGATCGTAACAATCAAAATGTTGTATGTCAAGATATAATAAACTACAACATGTAGTAATATTGACGTATCAATCCTTCGGAGGAATATTCATCTGTGAATGCAAATTTCATGACATTCCGGATGTGTTTAACAATTCCTGTCATCGCCTCCTTATAAGCAAAAGCCATGCCGAACCCATAGTATTCGATAATTCAACAATTACAGATAATTATAAATTTTTCACAAGAAATATGTAAAAAATATATGTAAAAAAGTTCATAAAAAACATGTAATTCATTCCACATCTATTTTAACATCAGACCATTAAACTGTTTTTTATAATTGACTAAATTTCAGATTTCGGTAAAAATAATGACGATGCAAGTTAAAGGTATGACTGGATTCGTACGTAACATGTTCAGATCAAGATATGAATGAAAAATACGAACAGGAATTTGTAAACATAGCGATCTTGGACAATATCGTAGAGGCGCAGCTTGTCGATTCTATCCTGAACGAACACGACATCCCTCATCGGATTCGATCATTTCATGATACAGCTTATGATGGTTTGTTTCAGTTTCAAATGGGCTGGGGTGCACTCTGGGCCCCAGTTTCATCCAAAGCGGAAATTCTCGAAATATTACATGATGTCAGATCAAATGATTTTGATATTTGAGATTGAAATGACCAGCCACGTAGACACCGGATTGAAGCGGGGAAGCAAACCCCGTGAACACGTACTATCAAAAGGAGGTTAAACCATGTCTGAAACCAGAACCGTTATGTCAACGGATTTTGAAGAAGCACTGAAAATTGGCCGCCCGCCCAACGTGGTAAAACTTTTTCCCAATTCAAAGGCCCTGATCGTCAGCGGAAAGTTTGTTGATCGGGCAATGCTCACCAAGGGTAAGGCCATCGCTATGGCTGCCAACGGCCGAAACAACTTTGTTATTCGAGGCGCTCTCCAGGCCGCCCAAAAAGCGAATGCCGTCATCATCATAGAAATTGCCAGGTCTGAAGGTGGTGCCAGCGCATACTGTTCAGTCAATTACTGGAATATTGCCCAACAGGTTGATGCAATCTGCAATGAATTGGGCATTACAGTTCCTGTGGCAATCCATGCCGACCACTATGGCATCAAAAAAAATCAGGACGTCGATGCTGCCAAGATCGAGATCCCAACAATGTTTGAAGCAGGAATGACCTCCATTGCCATTGATGCATCCCATTTGCCCGATGATCAGAACCTTCTTGCCAACCTGGCGCTGAACCCTTTTATCCCTGAATGGGCAAGCCTTGAAACCGAGGTGGGGGAAATCAAAGGAAAAGAGGGTCTCTCAACCGTCGAAGAAGCCTTATTTCTCATCCAGGGGCTCAACGCCCATGATATTTCTCCGGATTGGATCGCTTTAAACAACGGAACAACTCACGGTATAGAGGCAACCGGACAGGGAATTCAGGTTGATTTAACCGCCGAAATTCACCAGGCCCTGACAAAGTATCAGGTTTCAGGCGCCCAACACGGCACATCCGGAAACAGTTCCGACAGATTGAGGGAAATAGCGGCTAAAACCAGGACAACCAAAGCAAATGTGGCCACAGCCCTGCAAATGATCTCCTGGGGCCTCGAGGTCAATGACTTCGGCAATGCCATGCTCGATAAGGATGGCAACTTCATCAAAGTTAAAGATCAAGGGGTCACCGAAGAAATGTGGCAAGAAATGACTGCCTATGCTGAATCCAAAGGCATTAAGGGAGGAAATTATAAGAAACTCAACCTGCCCTTTGAAAACAAGCTGATGGGACAACCTAAAGCAGTCAGAGAAAGGATGATCAAACGGGTTGAAGAATTCATTTATAACATGCTTGTAAATGTCCTCAACGCCAAAGACACGGCATCCCTCGCCATTAACGCCATTCTCGAGGCTGGAACATATGATCCAGGACCAAAAGCAAGCCAAATTGAAGACCCCGATGAATGGACTTCCGAAAAGATTGTCCAACGAGCAGCGACGATTGTTTCAGATAAGGGCCCGGAAGGGGATTTCGACGATTAATGATGAGGGAAAAAAGGTACTGTCCGTATTGTAGAACCGGACTCGTCGAAAAGTTTTGTGAAGGGGCCCTACGCCGGTACTGCAACCGCTGCAATGAGCCCATCTATGAAAACCCTATACCGGCCACATGCATAGTCGTTGTGGACAACAAAGATCGGGTGTTGCTTGTGAAGCGTAGCGTAGAGCCCAAAAAAGGATTCTGGTGTCTTCCTGGTGGATTTATGGAGCTGGGTGAAACACCTGAAAAGGCAGCCTTACGAGAACTCAAGGAAGAAACCGGACTGGCCGGTAAGATCGATATGCTCTTTGGTGTCTCAGCCAACCCAAGCGCCCTATACCATACCGTACTTATGGTGGGCTATCTGGTTAAAAGCTATTCCGGCAACCTTATCGCCGGCGATGACGCGAATGATGCAGCTTACTTTCATTATAATGAATTACCTGAAGTCGCCTTTGAAAGCCATGAAAGCTTCATCAGAATGTATTACGCAGCTTATTCTGCCTGATATACGTATAACGATCCAAATGAAAGGATAAAATCGGCGATCCCTTCCCGGTCAATATTGAACAAATACATAACCGCCCTTTCCGTTACTGTCTTCATATAACGGTTCGGGCAGGTTTTGTTTCCATCGCATATATTTCCTGGATTTCGCAATAAGCACCACACGTCCTTTTTCGGCGTTTTGAAGGACGAGATCCTTAAATTGCTTCAGATTGAGTGAACGATACTTCGCGTCTTCAAAATTCAGTCCATAGGACACCTCGCCGCCGCCTTCAAGAAGATACACATCGTTTCGTTTGAAAAACCAGCACACCGCTCCCATAGGATCTTCATCTGAAACAAGCATGGTGTCTGTCCGGATTTTGTGTAAGTTTTTCAGCAGGAATGCTCCCGGAGCTTTGTGTTCAAGGGTCAGGTCCGGCATAATGAAATTGGATCCAAATAATACAAGAAATGGCGCGCAGCCGACAAGCATGAGTTTTGCTTTGTTGCTTGAGGCCCTGACCGCAGAGATTAAAAGAAAAGCAAACACCATAAATCCGGAAACCCCTAACCCCCATTTCCATGTTTCATCGTAAGGTTTGAATCCCTTGAACCCCATGATTTGAACCACTATTAATGCCACCGCTATGATCACCGATAGTAATGCAAGAGAGCAAACAGCAACGGAGAACAATTTCTTACCACTTGCCTCAAAATATTTTTTAAGCCCGGTGGACATGAGCATCGCAAAAGGAGGAAAACACGGCAGGATGTAAGTCAGTATTTTGCCTTTTGAGACGGAAAAAAATAGAAAAGGAAAAAAGAACCAGCATATGGCATAACGGATTATCGATGTCTTAATCCCTGTTTTTTTTACACCCAATATCGCCGCAGGAAAGAGAAATGTCCATGGAAGGGCTGCTGCGGGGAACAAATAAATATAATACCAAAACGATTCATGATGCTGTGCCTCGGAAGACAAAAACCGCTTGATATGTTCGATCCAAACAAAGAAATGCCAGAAATCAGGCGCCTTGAAGTAAACCATTACAGCCCAAGGTATCACGACCAAAACTGCTGCGATTATCGGCAGCCAGGAAATGATAAATAACTCTTTGAAACGACCTTCCCAGATCATAAACGGCACAATGGCCAACACCGGGATTGCAAACGCCAAAAAACCCTTTGTAAGGAATGCAAACCCGCAAAAAGCACCGAACAGCAATAAATAAACGTTCTTTTTCTTTTTGGACGGTTCGGCATTAAGGCCGAAAAAAAATGATGTCATTGAAGCGGTAACAAACATGGCCAGCATGCTGTCCAAAATATTGAACGTTCCAATGCCATATACTATAAATGAGGTCAGAAATATCAGCGCAGCCAGAGTTGCAGAGGTAATTTCTCTCGAAAATCGGCGAATTAGCAAAAATATCATAAACGCCGAAAGTCCTGTGGCCGCTGCTGATGGAAAACGAACCGCAAAGGCATTTTCTCCGAACAACTTGATGGATAGTGCATTCAGCCAGTACCCCATCACAGGTTTTTCGAAATATCTCAGTCCGTTAAGCCTCGGGACAATCCAATCGCCTGAATCAATCATCTCACGGGGGATTTCAGCATAGCGCGATTCATCGGGGATAATAATGGGACGAATCCCAAGCGGTAAGATATAAAGGAGCACAAAAATACCAATGATGACAAAATATGATTTTCTCATGTATTATTTTGCACCTGAACGGAAATCCATCCGTCACGGCCGCTAATCTTTCCAGGCTCCATGGAAGAATTGCCGACAGGAATATTCCCTTGAAGAAATGTGCCCAGAGGAACAAAGGATATCCCTTTTGACTGAGCCTTCTTCAAAAACTGATCAAACATTTTCGCACAAAAGATGCCTTCAACCTCGGCGTGAACCGTCAAAACATTCAATTCTTCCGGCTTCATCAGCGAAAAAATATAATCGTTGTAATTGCCGGCAGAAACGCCTTTATGTCCGATGACTTCGTCATAGGTTGGCAGTGTTACGGGGATCTGGGGCTGGGACAACTTTTCCCCGACGACGACCGGGTAAAAAATACTCCTGCCCCTGCAATCGCTGTTATAGTTAAAATGAAGCCTTTCTTTTTCCAAAAGGACCTTGTTGTTGCATTTCCATGCAGGCACTGCCGAGCAAACCGGCGGTTTTCCCGTAATCCGTGTCAGTTGATCATATCCCTTTTCTAAAGAACGTCTTATGTTCCGCTGGTCCATTGTGTCGATATGGACTTGCCAGTGGTAATGATCCCAGGCATGCAAACCGATCTCATGCCCCTTGTTTGAAACAGTAGCAATAACATCGGCCAGCCTCTCGCCGATCAATGGCCCGGGGAAAAAAGTTCCCTTTAAAAGAATATCCCATCCATAAAGATTGGTCGCTTTTGAGCGCAACATTTTCATAAAAAAAGCGGGGTGCAGCAAGCGCCACAGATGGCGCCCCATATTGTCGGGTCCTAGGGAAAAAAAGAATGAGGCATTCAAGTTGTGCTCTGCAAGTA
This sequence comes from uncultured Nitrospinaceae bacterium, assembly GCA_964195835.1. Classification (GTDB taxonomy): domain Bacteria; phylum Desulfobacterota; class Desulfobacteria; order Desulfobacterales; family UBA11574; genus UBA11574. The sequence continues at coordinate 19,897 of CAXMTB010000023.1, forward strand.
TTTTGTAAAGATTCGGCACACCGATTTTGGTGCCTCTGAAGGTATCAACATCAATACGCAAGCCAATTTTCATGGATTCATCGTCTCGGGCTACACATCATGCGGTCGGCCAATGCCGCATTCTCCGGTTCTGACCGCTTCTTTTAGAAAAAAATCGAGGGTTTCTTCAACCGATTGTTCGATATCGATTTTTGGAGTCCAGTTCAAAAAACGTCCGGCATTACTGATGCTCGGTTTTCTGTGCTGAACATCCTCATATCCGGACCCGTAAAAGGTCTTGCTTTCAATCTCGCGAATCCCGGCAAAGGGAGGAAATTTTTTGTGCAGTGGATGCTGGTGGAATTTTTTGACGAGGATTTCGGCCAACTCCTTGATGCTGGCTTCGTTGTCGGGACTGCCGATATTGATGATCTTTCCATCACAACACCCGTCCCGGTTCTCGATAATCCTGTAAAGGCATTCAACACCGTCTTTCACATCCGTAAAGCAACGTTTCTGGTTTCCGCCGTCAACGAGCTGAATCGGCGTCCCTTCAGCCAGGTTGAGTATCAACTGGGTGATAGCCCGGGAACTCCCGATACGTGCAGATTCCAGACTATCGAGCCTGGGGCCTATCCAGTTGAAAGGCCGAAACAACGTGAACTGCACGAATAAATCCACCGCTGTTTTCGAATGGGTCCTAGAACTAACCGGGAGTCGTCCTCATTGAATTCCTGTTCATCACACATGCCGTAAACTTCCGAGGTGGATGGAAATATGATGCGCTTGCCGTATTTAACACAGTATCGAACAATGCGAAGATTTTCTTCAAAATCGAGTTCAAAAACCTTTATCGGATTGCGGGTGTACTCAATAGGTGTTGCAATGGCAACCAGCGGAATCACCATATCACACTTTCTGACATGATATTCTATCCATTCGCGATGGATCGAAATATCACCTTCGGAAAAATGAAATCCAGATCGATCCCGCAGCCTTTGAATCGAAGTTGATCCAAGGTCCATTCCATGGACTTCATATTTTCCGCTATCCAGGAGCCGTTCACTAAGATGGTTCCCAATGAACCCGTCAACACCCAGAATAAGCACCTGCCTCTTTCGCATGGGTTCAATACGGCATATAGAAAGCTCATCGAATCTCATCCCTGAAACAAAGTGCATTTCCGCTGCGAGCTGCCTTCCGCTCATATACAGTTCACCCTCGGGTTGGCCAAAATCCACCCGCAAGGCGTTCTTACCACAGGCGATTACAAACGGATCAACTGAAAGAACAGCACCGGGTATACCATCGCTTTCACTCACAACGCTCACTGACCAGAAAATGCATTTGCGATGGCCCATATAGCTAAACGCTCCAGGATAGGGCCGGGATACTGCTCTGACAAGATTTTTTATGTCATTTGCATCTTGACTCCAGTCAATTTTGCCATCTCCCGGGCCCCGAGCTCCAAAATAGGTGGCAAGCGAATGGTCTTGAGGTGTTCGGGGTGCCGTCCCTTCTCTTATTTGTGGCAAAATTTCGTTTAGCATACCGGCTGTAGCCTTACCGGCTTTACCATGAAGGGTCCGGGCCGTATCTGTATCCGATATCAAAATTTTTTTCTGACTGACGATATCACCGTCATCGGCTTTGGGCGTCATGTAATGCAGGGTAACGCCGGTTTCCGCCTCGCCGTTTACCAAAACCCAGTTAATTGGACATCTCCCACGATATTTCGGCAAAAGAGAACCGTGCAGGTTCAGACAGCCCGATGGCGGAATATCTATAATGCTTGAATTGACCATGTTGCGATAATAAAAAGAAAAAAGAATGTCCGGAGCCATCTTTTTAATTTTTTGCATCCATATGGGATGATTAATATCTTCCGGCGAAAATACAGGAATCTCATGGCTTGATGCAAGCTCGGCCACTGAATCAAACCAGACATTCTCATTTGGATTGTCCTTGTGAGTGAAAACCGCTGCAATTTCAAATCCGTTTTTCAGCAGCGCTTCAATCCCGGCACATCCGATATTGTGATAGGCCAACACGATCGCTTTCATTTTTGTCCTTTTGTATCTATTTTATTATTAATATTGATATCACCTGAAATCCGCTGGACGAAGTATCTGGGACGGGCTCTTACGTCATAATAAATTCTGCCGACATACTCACCGAGCAGTCCCATGGCAACAAACTGGGCGCCCACAAATATAAATAAAATCGCAAAAAGTGTAAACACACCTTGGGCCGCCCATTCCGACCCATAATAAATTCGCATCACCAAAAGGAACGCGCCAAAGCCGATGCCTGTTGCTGATATCATCCCTCCGAGTATGCTCAACAGGCGCAAAGGGAAGGTTGTCATGCTGGTTAACAGGTCAAACTGCAGCATCACAAGCTTCATAAGGCCGTATTTGGACTGGCCCTGTTTGCGTGCTTCATGTTTGACGTCGATCTCGGTGGTGGTTCGAGCAAAGCTGTTGGCAAGAATTGGAATAAAGGTGCTGTGCTCCTTGCACTTCAGCATTGCCTCGACAATATGTCTTCGATAGGCGCGTAACATGCATCCATAGTCGTGCATCATCACACCGGTCGCTTTCTGAACCGCTTTATTGATAACAGCGGAAGCCACCCGTCTAAATAGCGTGTCCCGTCGGTGTCTTCTTACGCTTCCCACTACGTCATATCCCTTTTCGATGGCGTCGACCAGTCGTGGAATTTCTTCCGGCGGGTTTTGCAGATCAGCATCCAATGTTATAATAATATCACCCTTGGATTGCTCAAAACCGGCAATTACCGCGGCGTGCTGTCCGTAATTTCTGTTTAAAAAAACCCCCACCACTTTACCGGGATTATTTTTTGCTGCAGTATCGATTTTTTCGGCAGAACCGTCCGAGCTTCCGTCGTCAACCAGAACAATTTCAAAAAGGCATCCTGTCCGGTCACAAGCCGACAGGCAACGCCGAATGAGTTCATCGAGGTTTTCCTCCTCGTTAAACACCGGAATAACAACGGACAGTGATGTTCGGGTGCTCATGATTTCAAAATATCCTTTATGGTATCGACAACGTTATCCACATCTTCGTGCGTCATTTTTGGAAAAAGCGGCAAAGAGCATATGCGTTCAGAATTCCATTCCGTATTGGGCAACATGCCTGATGGAATTTTCATTGTTTCCATATAATATTTTTGCTGGTGCACGGCATGAAAATGAAGGCCCGTACCAATATTTCTCTTTTTGAGTTCTTCCATGAAATCGTTTCGGTTAAGTTTCGATTTTTCAATATCCAAACGAACAATAAACAGGTGCCATGAATGTTTATGGGAATAAGCTGGAACTGCCAGGGGCCGAAGTTCTTCAACTTCTGTCAATCTTTCTCGATAATGTGAGGCCAGTTGCGTTCGTTTATCATTAAAATCTTCAACTCTGGCCAACTGCTGAATTCCGAGAACAGCCAGGATATCCGGCAGATTATATTTAAAGCCGGGTTCCAGTACCTGGGCCTGGGGAGATCTCCCCTGTGTCCGTCGATCAAATGCATCGACACCTAATCCATGAAATTTTAGCCGACGAATCCGATCAGCAAGGTCAAGATTATCAGAACAAAACATGCCGCCTTCACCCGTGGTAATATTTTTAATGGGGTGAAACGAAAATATCGAGGTGCCCTTTTTACCGATTTTTTCACCATGACATTCCGTACCAATAGCATGGGCAGCATCTTCGATAATGGCAATATTACGGCCTTCGCCAAGCTTGCGCACAGGCGCCATATCAACCGGTGCACCGGCAAAATGGACCGGAATGATTAGTCTGGTTTTTGATGACAGGTGCTCTTGAATCAAATCCGCAGTGACCATCAATGTGTCTCGGTCGATATCCACAAAGACAGGCGTTGCACCGCTTAAAACAATGAGGTTCACTGTGGAAACCCATGTCATGGATGGGGTAATCACCTCGTCGCCTGGGCCTATTTTCAAGGCATTTAAAGCAAGATGCATTCCCGCGGTTGCCGAAGACAGGGCCACAGCTCCGGAACAGCCGGTATACTTGCAGAATTTTTCTTCAAATTCGGCATTTTTCGAACCGGTGGTGATCCACCCGGAACGAAGAACCTCACCGACGGCGGCAATATCCTCTTCAGTAATGCTCGGACGTGAAAATGGCAAAAACTCTTTTCGCATAGATCTTTTCATACAGGTTTAAAGGTTGAATTTCAACCTCATAGTGATTTTAATGGATGACCTTTTAAAAAGCGTGTACTATTTTTTGAAAAAATTCTAAAGAAAAGAGCGATGTTGACAAAGGATATGGAGTTCGATAGGTGATTTTCTTTCCAAACGAATAAGAAAATGGGAGGATTTTCATTATGACTCAGCGGCCGATGCACATCGAAACCAAATTGATTCATGCCGGTGAACCGGACCCCCGCATAGAAGGGGCAGTTACCCTGCCGATATTTCAATCGTCAACCTTTCAATATGCAGGCCAAGACCATTATGACAAGCTCAAATACATCCGCATGAACAACACCCCCAATCATGTTGCGCTGCATCAAAAGCTTGCGGCCCTGGAAAATGCCGACGCCGCTCTGGTTACTGCCAGCGGTATGGCCGCCATCACAACAACCTTTCTGGCCCTGTTGTCACCGGGAGACCATTTTCTGGTCCAGGATTGTCTGTATGGCGGCACCCTCGATTTCATCAACTCGGACTTTAAAACTTTAGGGATGTCTTTTGATTTTGTTAACGGCAACGAACCCGATACATGGGCCAAGCAGTTAAAGCCCAACACACGAGTCATTTATGTGGAAACCATCACCAACCCATTGATGGCGGTGGCTGATCTTAAAGCGGTGGTTGCGTTTGCCCGAAACCATGGATTGATTTCAATGATTGACAATACCTTTGCCACCCCCATCAACTTCCGCCCCGCAGAATGGGGATTTGATCTATCATTGCATAGCTGTACCAAATATCTCAACGGCCATTCTGATATTGTGGCAGGCGCCGTTATCGGGCGTAAAGATTTGATTCAAAAAATTGCTCATAAACTCATTCACTTGGGCGGATCGCTGGACCCGCACGCCTGTTTTCTCTTACACCGGGGGCTGAAAACGCTGGCTGTTCGAATGAAACACCAGAATGAAAGTGCGCTGGCTATCGCCAAATTTCTTTCATCTCATCCAGCCGTGGAAACAGTCAATTATCCGGGACTGGATACCTGTGCAGGATACCATCTGGCTCAGAAATTATTGGATGGTTTCAGTGGAATGCTCAGTTTTGAAATCAAGGGCAACGTGGCAGCCGCAGATGCGTTTATCGCACGTACACATCTTCCCATCAGTGCACCGAGTCTCGGCGGTGTTGAAACGCTGATCACCCGCCCGGTAACCACGTCTCATTCGGGCCTGTCTCCCACAGAATGTAAAGCCGTCGGCATCTCCGACCGTCTGATTCGACTTTCCGTGGGGCTGGAAACTACCGAGGATCTGATCGATGATTTTGATCAGGCTCTGACCTAAATTACAGGCAATAATATTGGTATTGACTTTTATGATAGAAGTAATGCATGCTTTTCGAAAACAAGGGAACCATTCGGCATGTTCATACAATTTCGAAAGAAAACATCAAAAACTTTCGGGCAGCAATTTTTGCAAGCTGTTTTGCAGTGTGGCGCCCTGTTTGCCCTGGCTGTTTTTTTCGGGTTTTCATTCAATCAGTTTCGAGACAGCCGGTTGCCGCTGTTTGAGGACTGGTCCATGGAAGCCCGTTTAATATCTTCCTCTGGTGAACGGCTGGATATAACTCTTATCGAAGCAAAAAAACTGTTTTTGCAGGAAGCAGCCATTATTGTTGATGCCCGCCCGAATGATGATTATGAAAAAGGACATATCAGAGGCGCTCGCAGTCTTCCCTGGCATGATGTTGACCAGAGGTTTATGGAGGTTACGAAAGATATATCTGTCGACACACTGATCATTACCTATTGTGATGGAGAAACCTGCGAACTAAGTCATAATCTGGCAAATTTTCTGCTCGAATTGGGATTTAACAATGTCAGGATACTGGTAAACGGCTGGACAAAGTGGCAAAATGCGGATCTTCCCATAGAAAAGGAAGATGCGGATTAACTTGGATTTATTAAGCAATTGTCATAAATGTAGAAAAAACCGACGATGAAAAAAAGAAAATATATCTCTCGCTTTTTTTACCATAGTGCACGATTGGTTCTTGGGGTGATATTTATATACGCCAGTTATGACAAAATTTTGCACCCCAAAGCATTTGCAGAAGTCATTTATAATTACCAGATACTTCCGAATGGACTCATTAATGTAACTGCCATTTTTTTGCCGTGGCTTGAAATACTGATGGGCGTCTTTTTAATTGTCGGGTTCTGGATGCCGGGGACGATACTATGGTGCAACATCCTGCTTGTCGTATATATCGGAGCATTATGCTTTAATTTGGCGAGAGGTATAGATGTCAATTGCGGATGTTTTTCAACAACTAAGGGAAGTTCCATCAGCATTGAAACCATCTTGTGGGATGCCGCTTTTCTCGCACTGTCAGTCTATCTTTTTTTTGTTGTCTTCGGATTAAAATTTAACGAAGGGTCTAAATAAATATAAACTGAAAAATATGAGAATAGACTATTTAATGGCTCGCTGCCTTAACAGATGATCAGCCAAAACAAGACTGGCCATGGCCTCACAGACAACGTTGATACGCGGGATGGCCGAAATGTCATGACGTCCTTTGGTTGAAATGGTTGCCGGTCGTTTGGCTTGGTCTATGGTCTGTTGCTCAATTGAAATTGAAGGAATCGGCTTAACGGCCACGCGAATCACAATATCATCCCCGTTGGATATTCCAGCCAAAATACCCCCTGCATTGTTGGTGGAAAAGCCCTGCGGGGTGATGGGATCATTGTTGTCAGACCCCAATTTTTCCGCCGCTTCGAAACCAGATCCAATCTCGACCCCCTTGACGGCACCGATACTCATCAACGCTTTTGCCAGATCCGCATCAAGTTTATCAAATACCGGATCTCCCAGCCCCTGGGGAACACCCTTTGCCCGTATCTCAACAATTCCACCCAATGAGTCGCCCTGCTTTTTTATCTCCAAAACACGTGCCTTCATCTTTTCCGAAGCTTCCATGTCAGGGCAATAGAACATATTCTTGTCGATGATATCGAGATCGGATGTTTCTGCGCATACACCACCGAGTTTTAGGGTGTATGCAAAAATTTTGATGCTTTCGCGGTCAAGAAGCGCCTTGGCTACAGCACCCGCTGCAACCCTTGCCACGGTCTCCCGGGCAGATGCCCGCCCTCCGCCTCGCCAGTCTCGTATCCCGTATTTGGCCAAGTAAGTAATATCACCGTGCCCGGGACGAAAAACATCTTTATACGGCACATATGCTTTAGGATCCGCATCTTTGTTGTATACCATGATCATAATGGGGGTACCGGTGGTCGTTTTCTCAAAAACACCAGACATGATCACCGCCTGATCCGGCTCTCTTCTTGACGTGCTGGCAGGTGATTTTCCCGGCCGTCTACGGTTCAACATGGCCTGAATCATGTTCTCATCAAGGGATATTCCGGGTGGACAACCGTCAATGACAACCCCCACGCCTTTCCCATGAGACTCACCCCAGGTGGTAATTTTAAATAGTGTTCCGAATGTGTTTCCCGGCATCGTTAGTCCCTATTTTGTTAAACCAAAATTGTTTTTGTATTCGGTTCCCTTT
>CAXMTB010000024.1:0-27429 GCA_964195835.1 uncultured Nitrospinaceae bacterium
GGAGAAAGAATATTCAGGCATTTATCAACTGGTGATGAGAGTCGGCCTGGAAGATAAGGATAGGGCAATTTCAGCATTAAGTGACGGCGGGTTCAAAGTGCTATCCGAATATGTTCACGATCTGACCCCCTTTCTGCCAGAGAGATGAACATGTTGGCTTTCTAATTTCTTCATCAGAATAAAAGACCTCTCTTATATTTCTCCCAGCAGTCTATTAAAGAGCAGGCCAGCAAAACCGACCGTTGTAAGAGGCTCGCTTTAATCATATATTCATCTTCACTGTGATCCATGGCGCCAATGGGTCCTAAACCGTCGATGACCGGTGTATGTTCTCCGGCAATCAGATTTGCGTCCGATACCCCGGCCCTGAATTCTTCCGATACCGATAATCCAATGGATGCTGCTGTTTCCCGGACCGCTTGGAAAAGTTTTTTATTCTGTTCAGAGGCCGGCATGGGAGGTCTTGAACTCAATATGGCAAAATGAGAGCTGGTTTTGGGGATGTCTTTTTTCTTGGCAATCTCGGATATGCTTTTTTCCAGATCTGCTTTATCCGCTATTCCGGTGAACCTGAAATCGATACGGGCCAAAGCATGTTCAGGCACGGTATTGGGGCCTATCCCGCCATTGACCTTGCCCACATTGACACTGATTCCCCGATCCAAATCATTTAAAGATTCAAAGGCAATAATTTTATGGGCCAGTTCAACAATGGCACTGGCTTTATCTCTGCCGGCAAATGCCGCATGGCCGGCAATTCCTTTAATCTTAAGTTCAAGAGAAAGATTTCCTTTTCGGCCGGTAACGATTTCTCCATTGCGCCCCCCGGTTTCCAAAACAAATGCAAAAGCGCTGTTTCTGGCTTCCTTTTGAATATGATCTCTTGAGCTGGGAGACCCGATTTCTTCGTCGGAGTTAAAAAAGAATTTGACGGGTATTTTTGTTAAAAGCTTTTCGTTGTCCAGTGCCTTGAGTGCAAATATACCTGCAACGAGTCCGCCTTTCATGTCGATGACGCCCGGTCCAAAACAGTGAGTACCTTCTTCCTTGTACCAGTTAAAGCCGGTATCTTCCGGAAATACCGTATCCATGTGTCCGGATAGAAATATCTGTTTGTCAAACCGCTTTTCACAAAGGGATCTAACCACAAGATGATTTCCAAATGTTTCCTGTTCAATCACCTGGCAGGAGACGGCATTGGATTGAAACGCGGATGTTATCAGACGGGCCATCTGGTCCACACCCTGTTTATTGTAAGTCCCACTTTGAATTCGAACCATCTTTTCAAGGAGGGCGAACATATCCCGATGGTGTGATTTTAGGAATGTGATTATGCGGTTGTGGATAGTCACTTCTATTCAGGAATATTCGGCCAAGTTGTATAAAGCCCCTGATAATTTCTCAGCTTATATTCTTTTTCATTTTTATCGACAATATAATAATCGGGCATTAAAGGAATTTTACCGATATTCGTTGCAATGACATACATGGGTTGGGCAAGCCCAGTCGTGTGACCCCGCAGTGCATCTCTAATAAGTTCGGCTCCTTTTTCAACCGGTGTGCGAAAATGATCGATTCCTGGTGCGGGTTCGCAGTAGAAAACGTAATATGGCCGGATTCTAACGGCTAAAAGCTTTTGATGCAGTTTTCTGAAGGTCTCCACATCATCATTGATTCCTTTTAGCAGCACGGCCTGATTGCCGACATTCACACCGCAGGAGAGAAGACCGTAAACGGCCTCTGCCGTCTTTTGGGTAATTTCCTTGGGATGATTACATTGTGTGTTTATCCATATGGGCACCCGGTGAAAACCGCTGAGTATTTTTTTGAGACCATCGGTAATTCGATGCGGCAGTACAATCGGTGTTCGCGTTCCGAATCGAATCATTTCTATATGGGAAATCTCTCTCAGCTTTCGAATAAGATATTCAATTTTTTGGTCTGAAAGTATGAAAGGATCACCGCCGGTAATGAGAACGTCGCGAATTTCCTCATGTTCGCTGATCCACTCGATACCTTCTTCAAAATCGAATCGAAGCTTGAGATTACGATCGACCACGAGTTCTTTACGGAAACAGTGACGGCAGTAATTTGCACAGACATCCGTAACAGTAAATGCGATGCGGTCATAATACTGCCTGGCAATGCAGTCAGGTCTAACTTCATCGGTGTCACGGTTTTCTTTCCAAATCAAATAGTTGGGGAGTCCATATTTATTCTCTGTTTCTTTCATGGATGGGATAACCTGTTTGCGTATCGGGCAATCCGGGTTGTTCGGATCCATCAAAGAAGCAAAATAAGGCGTTGTTCCCCATTTGGTGTGTAGGGTATTGATGGCCGCTTCTTCTTCCGGTGTGACGTTGATGAGGGCTTTTAAGCCATCAAGTGTGTTCACACTGTTTTGGAGTTGTTCGACCCACTCTTCCATTATGTGTTTCTCCTTTTTGTCTGAGTAAGATTTTATATACTAAGATATTTATTGAGTTCTCTTGGGGTAATATGGACTCTGTGATCTTCCCAGTCATTTATCTTAAGGGACATGTATGCGTTGTAAATTTGTTCCCCTAAAATTTCTTTCATAAATTTACTTCTTTCGGCTTCAACCAGCGCCTCGTACATGCTTTTAGGCAAGAACCGCTTATCCCATACACGGTATCGATATTTCTTTTTATATGTGCTCCCGATATCCGGTTGACCACAGTTGAGATCTCCTTTTATGCCTTTAAGCCCCATGGCAATTAATGTAGCAATTTGAAGATAAGGGTTGCCTGCCGGGTCAGGGCTTCTTAGTTCAATCCGTGTGCTTTCGGGGTTGTGGCTATAAGGCACCCTGACCATAGAGCTTCTATTCCTGAATCCCCAGCCTCTGATAATAGGCGCTTCCCTATCCAATACGTATGCCTTATATGAATTGAAAGTGGAGGCCATGATGATAGAGGTTTCTCTGGCATATTGCAAAATACCGGCAATAAATTTTTTGCAGGTATTGCTTATATTATCTTCACTATCTGCATCGTAAAACATGTTTTTTCCATCAAGATCCTGCATAGAAATGTGGATATGGAATGCATTTCTGTTGAAATCGTCGAATGGTTTAGGCATGAACGTCGCGTGATAACCGAACTCTAAAGCAACCATCTGGGTTATGTAGTTGAAAAGTATTGTTCGGTCTGCTACATTCAAGGGGTCTGCACACTCCAGGTTGATTTCATGCTGTGAAGGTGTCACCTCGTGATGCGCTTTCTCAAACTGTATTCCACAGGCTTTGAGTATTACAATAATTTTGTTCCGTACCAGTTCTCCCTTATCATGGGGAGTTGCCTGAAAGTAACCGGCTTTGTCAGAATGAACTTTTTCACCGCGTTCATTTTCACGAAGTAGAAAAAATTCATGTTCAGGACCAACCAGAAACTTGAAGCCATACTCTGTTTCCGCCTTTTTCAGGATACCTTCCAGAACAGATCTGGGATCGACTTCTGCACGAGATTCTTTATCGTCATAAACATGTCCTATAAAGAAACCGCGTTTATTATCCTCAAATTCCACAACTCGAAAACTCTCCGGATCTGGAAAAAGAAGCCTGTCACTACTATCAACAGTAGCGTATCCTGCAACAGAGCTTCCATCAAAACCGATTCCATTTGCTATGATCGACTCAATGTTGTCGGGATTTATCGGCAGATTCATAATTCTGCCGTTGAGATCGGTAAAAAAAATCTTAGTAAGGGTTGTTTCCTTTAGTTTTTGCTGGATTTTTTTAATACTTGCCATGTTAGCTTCACCTTTTTTTAATTTAAATTCAGAAGCTTGTTTATTTCATTACATCTGTTTTATATGACAATATCAAGAGGAATTTTACTGACAACTTGAATAAAGAGATTGTTAAACAATTAATGAGAGTCCTCATCGCTTGGTAAAGGAGAAGTTTTGACTGGCGTATTCGTCGGGATCGGCATCCGGATATCTGACTTTTTCACCGCTCCACGGTTTTTTCATGACAATGTCAGTGCCTTCATGATCCACAACGTTACTTCTGTGCAAAGGGATTTTACCGCCGGCTGTGGCGATATATCGAGGAATAGCATCACCGGAGATATTGCCGTACATGCTTTCCACGATATCTCTTCCTTTTTCTATGGGCACTCTGAAGTGGGTAAACTGGGGATTGATTACAATCAGATTTTCATAGTCGTACTGTTCAAAAACGTCGGGTATGATGGCGATAAAATTGAATTTGCGGCTGAAAATGTGAGACAGGGCTTCTTTCAGATAGGTGTTTAGACCGTAGTTTTTAAGCTCACCGATATATAAAAAATATTCCGTGTCTTCTTCCAATTGAAAATTGGAAAAGTATATGTCAGACATTGTGGATACTCCGGCTCTTTTTCCGAAGTGGTCATAAAAAACTAATGATTCATTAAAAGTTTGCTCGAATTAACAACAGAAATTATAATTTGCAACCTAATTTTTATGTAAAATATAAAAAATTGAGGCCGTCAAATGAAAACTTGTTGTTTAAACAACCGTAAATGAAAATGGAAAAAATACTTGTCAGTGCCTGTCTGGTGGGAGAACGTGTGCGTTACAATGGTCTTGTTAAAAGCTTTGAAAGTCATGTTTTGGAATCCTGGAATCGCCGAGGATGGGTTGTGGCCATTTGTCCTGAAGTTGCCGGGGGGCTTTCAGTACCCAGGCCCAGGTCGGAGATTTCCGGAGGTGATGGAGTTCAGGTCTTGAACGGCCATAAAAAGGTCATAAATATCAACGGACAGGATGTTACAAAATATTTTTTAGAGGGTGCCCAAAAAGCACTTGAACTTGCCAGTTCATCGGGAATCAGGCTTGCGATTCTTAAAGAAGGGAGTCCTTCATGCGGGAGCGGTTATATTTACGATGGGAGTTTTACCGGAATTAAAAAACCGGGAAAGGGGGTTGCTGCCGCCCTTTTGGAAGAAAACGGCATTCGTGTTTTCAGCGAACGGGAAATCCCTGAGGCAGAGAAATTTATAAAAACACCTATAACCCAAGTTTCGCACGCCAATATTGCTAAAAAGCCATTGAAGTAGCGGGCCGAAAATTATTTTTTAGAATTTTCAAAAGCCTGTCCGACGTATATAACAATCTGTTCAAACCAGGCAATCTCTTTTTCCGAGAAGGAACTATCGTTGGCTCGGGCGATAAAATATGCCCCGATGACAAGATCCCTGGTAAGGATGGGAGAGATCATTGCAGTTTTAAAATGCGATTGGTTTTTCAAAAGGGAAATCTGAAAGGATCTTTCGGTAAGATCAAAAACCGCTGTTTCCTTATTATTTATGGATTTTACAATGGGTGAGTTATTATCTATCATACTGATTTTAAAATCTTCGGCTTTCAAACGGGCATCTTTTCCTGCATAAAATCTTCCAGTCAGCATTGTTTTTGATGTATTAAAAAATGCTGTAAATATTTCTGTTCCAATGAGACAGCGGTACAGCGCTTCCTGAGCAAGCATTAATACCTGGTTGATTTCCGTATTTTTGCGGCAGGCAATCATCAGATCCGTCAGAAACTGACCGATAAGCGAATCCGGGTCTTTAGGTTTTTCTTCTTCGGTCAGTGCATCTCCAAAGGTGACTTTCCCGGCAATTTGAGCGGGGTTCCCTTTTCCCCATTCAAGAGCCTTGACCATCATGTCAACATCGTCTTTTTCCAAATTAAAGAATCTTGCAACATTTGCATCCTGTTCACAGGTATCTTTGATAAAATTTGAAATGTTAAATTCATTGGTTCCAAGTATTTTTTTTATGCGAGCCTCGGTTTTTTCCATGGCCTTTTCTCCGCCGAGGTTATTGCTGAACAGCATATTTGAAATATGACCCGACTCTCGTATCAAGGCTATTAAAGGATCGCTAGCGTCATCATCGTTTCGAAGTACTTTGGCGACTTTGTCGGGAAGGTTGTAAATGTTTGTCAATGCTTTACAAATTTCATCATATTCAACACCGAACACTTCCTTACAGGCGTTATTGTTTGAAATATTTTTATCTATAATCAATTTTTCCATTTCATTGAATTTTTTAGGAAATGTATTTGCCAGTGCCAGCCAGGGAAGCCGATAAAGCAGACCGGCGACAAATATTTCTTCGGGATTATCAGCCTTGTTTTTGGCTGCCAGAGAACTGGCAAAGGCTCCGGAAAAATACGAACTGGCATAAAGCTGACCCAGCTGCTGAGTCTTGGCTGTTTTCATTGTCTGATTGAACATGGACAGTCCAAGTGCCAGGGAACGAACTTTTTCAAACCCTAGAAACGTGACTGCATAGGTGATGGTTTTAATGGGATAACGTGGCCGGTACATCACCGAGTTGGCCGTTGCCAGGATATTCGAGGTTAAGCCGCAATCTCTCATGATTACAGTGGCAAGATCAACTGCACGAGTATGGGATTGATTTGTAATTTGTGTAATTGCCTGAACATTTTCATTGATTGCAGGGAGATTCCCTTTGCTTCGCATTTCTTCGATCAGTTCTTGTGTCTTTAAGTTATCGGTCATTAAAAATCCTTATCATATATTCTTGATCAGAATTTATTGTTGGTTGGAGATTAAAAAGGAATTATCCATATAAAAAGCGAAAAGCTTTAAATCATTCACAGCCCTTTATATATATCGGTCTTTTTTTTAAAAAACTTAACAAAACAAAGAACATCTGTATTTGGGTGAGCGTGTTGTTAACTGTTTAATATTGCATTAAATTATAAGGATTTCATGGGAAATGAATGATAATTGTTTGTGTAACGTTCAAGCCGAACAATTTTATTGCAGTTTGACGAATATAACCCTATTATTGATTCGAAAAAAAGATCAGAAGGAACTCAAACGCATGGATTTAAACAAAAATCGAATTTCCGACCCTGTAAAAAACATACACATGATTGCCATATGCGGCACCGGAATGGGAGCGCTGGCCAGTATGCTTAAAGATATGGGTTTTGAAATAACAGGTTCGGACCAGAAAGTATATCCACCCATGAGTGAATTTCTTTCAAGCAAGGACATCGAGGTTACAGAGGGATTCAGCGAAAAAAATGTTGCATACGGCCCGGATCTGGTTGTCGTTGGAAACGCCGTGTCAAAGGACAATCCTGAGGTTGTTGGAATGAATCAAATGGGACTTGAGTTCTGTTCCATGCCACAGGCGGTGAACCGATTTATTGCATCCGGCAAAAAGCCCCTGGTCATCACGGGCACCCACGGCAAGACCACCACTTCTTCAATTTTAGCCTGGATTCTGTATGAAGCCGGGCTGGATCCGACCTTCATGATCGGCGGGATTTTAAAAAACTTCGAAAGCAATTATCGCCTGGGAAGCGGTGAGCACATGGTCATCGAGGGGGATGAATACGATACGGCATTTTTTGATAAAGGCGCAAAGTTTCTGCATTATGACCCATCAATAGCCATATTGACAGGTGTCGAATTTGATCATGCGGATATTTTCAGAGATATTCAACATGTAAAACAAGCCTTTGATGCTTTTATCGCCGGTATCTCACCTCAAAATACGCTCGTTGCATTTGACGATGATAAAAATGTTTCTGATCTCGTCGATGGAAAATCCTGCCAAATGGTTAAATACGGTCGAAATGCCGACTCGGTTTGGCGACTGGGTTCCGTCACTATTCAACAGCCATGGACTTTTTTTGACGTTTTAAAGCATGATACGGTTTTCGGAAATTTCAAGACACGGCTGGTGGGAGAACACAACCTGCTGAATGCTTTATCCGCTATTGCTGTTGCAGACACGCTAACGATACCGGTGGAAGCCATTGCAAGGGCGTTTGAATCGTTTGAGGGTGTCAAGCGGCGCCAGGAAGTGCGCGGCGAAAAATCCGGCGTAACGGTCATGGATGATTTTGCTCACCATCCTACGGCGGTGCGTGAGACTCTCCGGGCGGTCAAGCCGTTTTATCCAAATGGACGCCTCATCGCCGTGTTCGAGCCTCGAACCAATTCCAGCATGCGCAATATATTTCAAAACATCTATCCCCTTTCATTCGATGGTGCAGACATTGTCTGCATTCGCCTGCCCTCACTATTGGATAAAATCCCGCCTGAAGAACGTTTTTCTTCTCAGCAACTTGTGAATGATCTCAAACGGCAAGGCAAGGATGCGCACTATTTTCCGGATACGGATGAGATTATTGATTTTCTCGTTTCAAAAGCAAAATCCGGGGATCTGGTCCTTGTTATGTCCAACGGAGGCTTTGACAACATTCACGAACGGCTTCTTTCCGTCTTGTAAATAAAAGGCTCGAGTTTCGCACCCTTAATTTTTAGAAACGCTGCTACATATAGCCTTTCTCAGAATAACATTCTTAAAGACTTTTTAGCAATATTGGGGTGCGAAACTTGAGTAAAAGATTTTCTGATCGGTGAATAAAAATGATTGACAGCCCAGCTTTATTTCGTTAACCATGGCGAACGGCAGGGATAACCAAAGGGAATGGATCAACAGTGAAAGGTCAGATTCTTAACATACTGAAAACGGAAACAGAGGTTGTTTCCGGGGAGATGCTCAGCGCCCGTCTTGGTGTTTCAAGGGTGTCTGTCTGGAAGCATATCAAAAAGCTTCGAGAAGTTGGATACAATATTGAAGCGACACCCAAGGGCTATCTTTTTATCAGTGCTCCTGACGCCCTTTATCCATGGGAATTTGGGGAAAAAGAACACAACATTCATTATTTTGATGAAGTGGATTCCACCATGGATATCGCAAGAGAACTGGCAAGAAAACAGTGTCCCCATTTTACGGTGGTTATTGCCGGTCGTCAGAAAAAAGGAAGGGGGCGGCTCAAAAGAAGCTGGCTGTCTTCAGAAGGAGGGCTCTATTTCACAATTGTTGTCAGGCCAAAAATACCGCCTGTCTTAAGTTCAAGGGTCAACTTTGCGGCATCGATGATTCTGGCCCAAACCCTGCGTAACATGTTTAACATTAATGCCATGGTCAAATGGCCCAATGATGTCCTGGTGGATGGCAAGAAGATTTCAGGAATCCTTTCCGAGATGGAGGCTGAAATCGACAGGGTTAGCTTTATCAGTATCGGAATTGGCATCAACGCGAACAATGATCCCACACCCTATGAACCCATGGCAACGTCTTTAAAGAAGATCCTCGGAAAGGAGGTGCCGAGGATAGAGGTGTTGAAGGCGTTTCTCGATCATTTCGAAGATGCGTTAAATGATTCGGATTTTGACAATGTGGTTTCCGAGTGGAAAAAATATTCGGAAACGTTGAACCGGCATGTCAGGATCGTTACGGCCCATGAAGTCTCCGAAGGCCTTGCCGTGGATGTGGATGACAATGGTGCGCTAATATTGAAACTTGCGGACGGGTCGATGAAAAAAATTATATACGGCGATTGCTTTCATAAATAATAAAGGTGATGGGTAATGAATGAAAAAGGATTATCAAACATAGGTCCTTCCACATCCCTTCGAATGACGGTATATGCTTCGTTGATGGCTGCACTAACCGCAGCCGGGGCCTTTCTGGCCATACCCATTGGACCGGTGCCGATTGTGCTTCAGAATCTTTTTATATTTCTGGCCGGACTTTTGTTGGGACCCGGTTGGGGAACTGCAAGTGTTGGGGTATATCTTCTGGCCGGTATTCTGGGATTGCCGGTGTTTGCCGGTGGTGTCGGCGGTATCGGACGGTTTGCCGGGCCCACCGGTGGGTATCTTTTGGGGTTCCTCCCGGCTGTCTGCGTGATTGGCTTCATATCAAATGTATCAAAAACAAATGTGGTTAGAGATCTGCTTGCCATGGTCTGTGGCAGTCTTATCATTTATGCATGCGGTTTGTCGTGGCTAAAAATACTGACCGGCATGACTTTGGGAAAAACACTGGCTGTGGGAATGTATCCTTTTCTTCCGGGCGATGCGCTTAAAATGGCTGCGGCGGTTCCCATCGCAAAAGCATTGCGGCCGGTAATAAACAGGGAATGAGAGGTCAGGGGATCAGGTGTCAGGTGTAAGGTGTCAGGAAATAGAAATAAGTAATGAATGTCCGATGACCGGTGCAGATGACGACGGATCATCTATGAGAATGGTGTTGTGAATATCATTGAAATAGAAAATCTTTGCCATCGGTTTGCAGACGGCACCGTTGGTCTTGAGAATATCAATCTTTCTATTTCCGAAGGGGCGTTTGTTGTCATTGCAGGGCCTAACGGGTCCGGGAAAACCACTCTTTTAAAACACCTGAACGGCCTGCTTTTGCCCACAGAAGGTGTCGTCAAACTCTCTGGCGTGTCGGTTGCCAAAAACCTTACATGGTCAAGGCAGATGGTGGGCATGGTATTTCAGGATGCCGACAGCCAGATTGTCGGTGAAACCGTTTCAGATGATGTGGCCTTTGGACCGGAAAATCTTTGTTTGGACCGGGCAGAGGTCAAACGCCGGGTCGCCCGGGCATTGGAAACTGTGGGATTACATCACTACAAAGATCAAAAACCGCATTTATTGTCCGGTGGAGAAAAACGTCGGCTCGCAATAGCGGGTATTCTGGCAATGGAACCAAGAGTGCTCGTTTTTGACGAGCCTTTTTCCAGCCTGGACTATCCGGGGGTCAAACAGGTTTTAGCACAGATGATTTCTCTGCATCAGGCCGGAAATACAATTTTGGTTGCCGCGCACGATCTGGAAAAGCTGATCGCCCATACAGATCGTCTGGTCATTATGCAAGATGGCGGCATCGTTAGGGACGGATCGCCCTTTCAGCTGCTCGGGGAGGTCGAGGCTTTTGGTATTAGAGAACCATGTGCCTCGCGATTGGGGATGGAGGTGCATTCATGGCTGAATTGAACGTGTTGGGTTTTCATGTCGGCAGTTCTGTGCTGCACCGATTGGATGTTCGATTTAAACTGATGTTTCTTGTTGTCATCAGCCTATCAAGTTTAAAAGCTTTTGTTCCTTCACTTTCTCTTTTAACGCTGGTGCTGATGGTTGCACTCATACATGCTGGATTGCCATTGAAGATGGCCCTAAAAGATCTTCGCTATGTATTTTTGTTTTTGCTGTTTGTGTTCATGGCTCGATCACTTTCCGTCCCTGGACTGCCGGTTTTTGAATTTAAGGCTGTTTCTGTTTCTCGGGAAGGACTCTACGAGGGGGCGATTGTTTGCTGGCGTCTGGTGATTGTGATCATGACCGGTTTATCGTTTGTCTTAACAACACGGTCGTCGGAAATCAAAGCAGCTGTAGAGTGGATGCTGAAACCTTTTCCATCGATTCCAGCCAAAAAAATTGCCACCATGATGAGTCTGACTGTGCGGTTTATTCCCATTATTTTCGAACAGGCCAAAAAGACCGCGGACGCTCAGCGGGCAAGGGGAGTGGAAAACCGGAAGAATCCCGTATATCGATTAAAAATGTTCTCAATTCCGCTCATGCGTCGAATCTTTGAACGGGCGGACAAACTGGTCCTGGCCATGGAGGCCAGATGTTATTCTGAAAACAGAACCGATTCTCTACTTTCTTCCGGTGTTAGGGACTGGATCTCACTTGTGGGGGTTGTGTGTTTGTGTTTGGTAATTATATTATAAAAAAGATTGACAGGATAACCTAAAAATTGGCATTAATTTTATTGACAATCATTAATTCTATCGATATTTAATATAATTTTTTAAGGGCCGTTAACTCAGCTGGTAGAGTATCTGCCTTTTAAGCAGAGAGTCGCGCGTTCGAGCCGCGCACGGCCCACCATATGCGTCCCCATCGTCTAGCCAGGTCCAGGACACCGGCCTTTCACGCCGGCAGCAGGGGTTCAAATCCCCTTGGGGACGCCACCTAATTTATTAGGAGCCATTATGTTTATCAGGCTCCTTTTTTAATTTTTGGGTCCAGGACATCCCGACTTTACGTCGGGGCAGCAGGGGCTTGTGAGCCTCGGGCGCATTCAAATCCCCTTGGGGACGCCACAATAATATCAAGAGGTTATCCAAATTTATGGTTAACCTCTTTTTTGTTTCGTGCCTTTTTTCTGAAAAACTTATCGGTTTACTAATGTAGAAGTGAGGCTTAGACTGGCGACATAATCAGAAATGAACTATTCTCAACCTTCCAGACGCCAACACCAAAGGGCTATGGCCAGGTTGCAGCGATAAGCAGTGCAGAAAAAACCTGCCGCCTGAATCTCTATTTACAGGATGTCGGAAGTTATCTATCCGTTTATTCTTATAACCAAAATAAATTCTTCATGAAAAATGCGGGCTAACCTGCCACATCATCGACTTGCATCATTACTCTGCCTGCAGAAACGAGCATTACGTTCAGTTGCACCGCTCCGATTTCATCGTCGGAAATTCCTTTTTCCCTGGCAACGCCAAGAAGGTGCTCCATTCATGGATAGCAGCCAAAAGCCATGGCAGCAGCTACCTTGATCAAGTGCGATGTTTTTTCATCAAGCACCCTTTCAACCTCGACCGACTTATGAAACTCGGCAAATATTTTTCGTTGATTTTCGGATAACATTGATTTCTCCTTTTATAAAGCCATGACCGTAATACCGGAAAAAACCATGCTTCTTTGTTTTGATTTATGACCGGGCAGCTTATACAACGAAGAACCGGGGCAAGAGAGGTTAATTCTCACCCGCCCCGGTCCGTACCCGATGTCCTTTAGGTCAATCAACTTTCAGATCTTTCAGGCTTCTTAACCTCCGGCTTTTGAGTCTTAGCGCCTTTCTTGGGCTCGGGCAGGCAACCGCAGCCGCAATTGCTATCTTTTTTATCAGTCATCTATATCACCTCCTCCCTTTTTGTACCAGTATCATTTGTTTTTGAGTTCCTTGATGCATTCTTCGACTCCGGCCAGTTCCTTTTTTAGCTGGTCTCTGTAGCTTTCCAAGCGTTCTGAATCTTCTTTGACAGAAAAAAAACTTCGAAAAGATGGACCGCATCCACATCCGCAACAGCCGCAGGTGCAACCTGACATGCCTGTGTCTCTTGGAATTTCTCTTGGCTGACACATGTTGTATCACCTCCTTTCTGTGGATAGCTTTTAAGAACTTAAGCAGGTGCTAAAATACTTTGGCAAAAAAAATTATGTTTTTCGTTTTAATTCTTCAAGTTGAACTTGTATATTATTGAGTTCCTCTCGAAGTTCCCTTTCGTACTTTTCTAACAGTGCAACCTTATCCTCATCCTCGGCATTATTAAGTTCTGTCTCCCGGAATTTTCCGGTTCCTTTGCAACCGCAAGTGCAGACGGAAGATAAAAATTCTCCACATTTTTCCAATGCAGCCGGGTTTATTTCATAGGGTATCCAATACCCCTTGCGCTCATTTCGAACCAATCCGGCGTGTTTAAGAATCTTAAGATGCTGGGAAACTGCAGACGGTGTAATTCCCAGCATCTCGGACATCTCGTTTGCACCTAAAGGACCTTTTTGTTTAAGAAGTTCAATAATCCTTATGCGTTTATCTACGCCTAAAACTTTGAACAAATCCGCCTGTTTGCTTTCCATTTCTGACCATCCAATTAAGTTATGGCTAAAATACTACATTGTGCCGATATCCTTGTCAAGTACTTTATTAAAAACATATGAAACCAAACCTGTTACGTGAAGAAAGCGTGTCTGATTCGAGTACAAGATAATTCGATGCTCGCACGGTCAGATCCCGGTTTTCAGTTCTAAAAGATGCTGCTCAAACCGGTGTATCGATACCGGGAAAAATGTTTAAAACAATCGTTTCCCCTGAGAATTCTTTAAGCGGAGCATCAGAAATGTCGGTTTTGGTGAGCGTAAAACCCGGCGCCATGATATTTATCTCTGGCAATTCTCCGATGGTAGTTATCGGATTGCCTTTAAACGTAATACTTGCCATAATGTTTCCTCCTTGTACTATTTATGGGTTTTCTGTAAGGTTTACCCTTTGTTTGATGATAACATGGGATATTATTAAAATATTGACTGAACGCTTTTTTCCTCGGAAGAGGACTTTTTAACAAATTATTTTTAGCGATCTGAGTTTTTTGTTTTAAACTCTGGCTGTTTGTTTTAACGAAGCACTTCAGTTGAAATATACTGTTGTTAAAGATATGATTGCTTATAATAACAGAAATACGTTTAAACAAGTTATTGAAAATCCACTTGATTTTGAGATATAGAACTTTCGAAATATCGTTGACCAATTAAAGGAGACAAATATGTTTGACGAAAAAGAACTCAACACCCTTGACCTGTCGGTAAAGCAAGACAACCTTTACCTGGAAGAGTCTTTCAGCGATCTCGACATGACTTCTATCCGCCGTCTGACACCGGTCAAACCCAATGGTTTAAAAGATAAAAGTCGAAAACAGATTTTTGTGGGTCATCTCAATGTAATGACCCCCCGGGGTCCGATTCCCATTCAGGCATCGATTGATGCCAGGAATTTAAAGGACGCCATGGAAATGTACCCGGGCGCCATGAAAATCGCATTGAGAAAGATGCAGAAGGAAGTCGAAAAATTGGAGGAAAAACAGGAATCTCGCATCATTGTTCCCGGGAGTTGATACGATTTTTACATCAAAAGCATTATTTAGACCAACTTTTTTAAAAAAAATCGGGTGTCTGATGCACAAACGTTTGATTTGCTTATGGAAAACTTTTCTAAAAAAGTAGCCGATAATCAGCTTGACTTTTTTAAAGAATATATTATAATTTGGACAATCAATAAAGGCCCGTCCTTAATTGGCGGGACAGTTTCGTTCTGAAGGAAATATCCATTTGTCAAAGTGGCAGCCTGCAGTTTGGAACTATGAGAATTTTTTGAAAGGAGGATGTCATTATGACGAATGGAATCGTAAAATGGTTTAATAGCAGCAAGGGCTATGGATTCATCGAGCAGGAAGATGGTCCTGATGTATTTGTTCATCATTCAGGTATCAATTCAACCGGTTTCAAAACTCTTGATGAGGGTGACCGAGTAACCTTTGATATAGAGCAGGGTCCAAAAGGTCCTGCCGCAACAAATGTCACTGTGGTATAGCTCAAAGTTTTAATTAGACAAAAAGGGCATTCCCCAAAATATGAGGGAATGTCCTTAATTTTTTGTAAGGGTATTTTTTCATGTTTTATGAAGCGATATTTCAACCGTCGAAAAAGATGAAGTACACCACCGAGGCAAAAAAACTTGCAGGTAAAAAAATTGCCGTACAAGATGGATGGATAATTAAAGATGGACCTTTCAAGGGGCAACATTGTTTTTATATTCCAAACTCTACAGTAGGTTGGATTCCTCAATGCGATCTAATCGGGTTAAAACCGATATCTCTTGTCAAGTGGAAGGAAATTGAAAAAAGTTTAGGATTCGACAATTAATCCTAAAGCGGATTCGGACTTGACGGTTGGACACAGTCTAACATCCTAATAAATAGTACTTTCCCCTAATTTTATACCTCCCACACGTCTACGTGGTTGCTTTTTTAAATGCCATCGATACCTCTCCCACCAGGGCCTTTGGTTAAAAATAGTCGTATTGATAATTTTATTAGCAGATTTGTAACAGAGTGCTTTATACAGGTTTGACAAAAAACTCCCTTTTGAGTATTAAGAAAAACTTATGAATTAAAATCGGTCTGTTTAAGACAGTCGCATAATTTAAAGGCCCGGGATTTATACAGCTTATTGAGAGTGCAAATATTGTATATCGGCATGTTTATGCTGTCGCCATGGAGGAATGGAATGCCGAAATGTCGTAGACCCCGTATCCAACGGGGTTGAAATATTGGGAAAAGAGTGTAAACAACCAATTTAAATTGTTAAATACGCCTTCAAACCCATCATTCCATTAATTCAACCTGGACAAAACCCTAAGTTCTAATATTATTTATAATTAAGGACGATTTCATGAAAGGCAGTGGATTTAAGAAGATGACCGGCATCGCCGGCATTCTACAGAAAACGGAAATCAAAGAGTATTTCGATACCCTTTTTATATTGGTTGGGGGCATTGAATTCGTTATATTCATCGCCCATTTTGTCGGCTCCATGGGTACCGAGAAAGGGCCGTTTCCCTGGAAGCAATATTTTTTCGTATCTTTTATGGCGCCGGTTGTACTGATGTTTATTATCGGTCTTATTGTTATCGGGTTTAACTACTATTTATACGGCAGTCAACAGTCGGCTTTTGATCTTGAAGAGAGTCCCTTTGTGGGGACCAAAATGAAACGGTTCGGTCATAGCTTCAAGTTTCTGTTTACCATCATTCAACAGGTGCCGGTTCTTGCCGGCTTATTCATCTTAGGGATCGGTTCTGTCGTTTTGTTTAAACTTGATGTGATCTTAAAGGTATTGGGACATATTGGTGAAAAAACGGCATTTTATCTTTTTATTCTTCTTTGTGTGCTGGTATCCGGGGCATTGATTTTTTTAATTTTCTGGCTCTACTGGCAATTTAAACTCCAAAAATTCAACATACAAAGAGAGTGGGAATATAAACAAAAGGTTATCGAAATGTCAGGCCTCATTATCCTTGATGATAATACGGTATTCAATAAAGAAGGAGAAGTCATTTCCTATGATAAAGCAATGGAAGTGCTTGAGAACAAAAAAAACAATGGACCACAGCTTCCCCAAAAATTGCTATTGAAATGAAACACGTTGGCGGGGTATGCCACTATTCGTTTTTCACAGGTTCATAGGGCTTTTTCTGCTTAACCATCGCATCCATATAATTAAAAATTTCCCCGGTTTTCTATGCTTTTCTGGAGTTGCTGAAACCTAAATGGAGCGCTCAGTTTGGGTGAAAATTAAGGGTGCCAAACTTGAATCTTAAGTCTTGGTTCTGAGTAGACATTGGTATACTCGGGTCAGCTTGATAAATGTGTCGTGGTTACCGCCCTTGTCCGGATGAAGCTTTTGAATACGTTTACGGTAAAGTCGCACCAGGTCTTTGCGGGTCATTTTTTTCAACTCCTCCGTCGTTTCTTTGAACAGGGCACCGGCTTCCTCCAGAGTAGCCTTATGAGATGTAAAAGGTGGATGGTAATCCCTTCGACTGTTGATAAAATTTCGAATATATTCTTCAATAAATAATTTTGGGGCGTAGTCGTAATCGAAATACATGACTGCATAACGAACAAGATATTCATTCAGGCTGTCACCGGTTTCCATGCCTCCCCAGAATGGCAGGTCGTTGTTCAGACGACAAATTTCCTCCACAAAGTGCTCATCCACCGCCTTTTGGTCCAGCAGTTTGGGTGCGGTTTGGGCAAACCACTGGGTGAAGAAATCCTGAAGGTTAAAAATGACATATGCGTAGGTTTTATATTCTCGGACCGCCAGGATGTTTTCCATCTCCATGAACATCTGTTCGATTTCATCTCTGGATTTATCCGTTAGAACCTGGAACAGTTTATGCGGCACGCAGGCAATGTTCTGCTGATTCGTCCTTCCGCATCGTAAGTAGAGGATTCGACGCTGATCGAAGATGTGGAACTTTGATGCTGCTGCCGTATCTCTTGCTTTGGGGACTTTCCGACGTTTCAAATTTTTTTGACGGTTTCGAAAGGTTTCCAGGGCTCTTCTGATGGCCGGATCCAGAAAGCGCCAGAAGATATCCTCCAGTTCATCGTCTTTGGGGTAGACATCCAGATCATTCAATTGTTCTTCTATGGATTCGTGGATGTAAAATGAATTTCCACCCGGGTAAACGATGTATCGGGAGGGATTGGTTTTTAGGTCAAAAAGATTCCGGCTCAAAAACCGGTTTTGATGTAAATAGGATTCACGAATAGAATAGTGGGTTTGACCGTTAACTGTTGTTTGTGCCAGATACAAGAGTGGGTTCCTTTTTAGGATAATATATTAATAGACATCTCATGCCGGGTCTCATGCTTTTCCAACATAAATTCGCTTGACCCGACTGGAAACGCCACAGGTCAACTCATAGGGTATGGTTCCGATGCTTTGGGCAACATCCAGGGCTTGGATAACGCCTTGGGGGTCTTCACCCCATATGACGACTGGATCTCCGGGGTTTATCGGATCATCCCCGACATCGATCATAATGTGATCCATGGTGACCCGGCCCACCAGCGGGTAGCGTTTCCCTTTAATCAGAACTTCTCCGTTATTGGACAGACTTCGCTGAATCCCATCAGCATAACCGATGGGTAGAACGGCGATGGTTGTGGGTTTTTTCGATGTCCACTGCCTGCCGTAGCTTACCGGAAAATTGGCCGGAATTTTCCTGATATGCGCCACAAATGTTTTCAGGGTCATGACCTGTCTTATTTTTATTGAGCGGGAGGTTTCTGATGACGGATAATGACCGTATAACAAAATACCGGGTCGAACCGCATCAAACGTGCTTTCAGGCAAATCCAGAACCGCCCCGCTATTGGCCATGTGAATGATGGCCGGTGTTTTGCCTTTTTCTTCCAATCCGGAAAGAATATTCTGAAATCTGGACAACTGAAGGTTTGCGTAAGTTTTGTCTGTTTCATCTGAAGTGGAAAAGTGCGAATAGAGTCCCTCCCAAACACAGTGTTTAGATGTCAAAAGCACGTCAAAAAAGTCGGGTTCACGATCAAAAAGAACACCAATTCTCCCCATGCCGGTTTCCACATTCACATGCACAATCGCCGGTTGTTCCTGTCCGGCCTTTTCAATCCAGCGAATGTCTTCTATCCCGAACAGACAGATCCTGAAGCCGACTTTTATAGACTCTGAAATTTCATCAGGGAACAGTCGCCCGAAAATCAGTATCGGATGGGATATTCCGCTGTCTCGCAATTCCATGGCTTCTTGAAATTGTGCCACGGCAAATCGTGTAAAACCTTCTTTTACAAGGCGTTTGGTTACGGCAACGGCACCGTGGCCGTAAGCATTGGCTTTTACCACCGGGATGATTTCAGATGGGTCTACTTTTTCTTTGATGGCGTTTATGTTGTGAACCAGATTGTTCAGATTAATTTCAGCGAATGTTTTTGTACTCATTGATTCATCCTTTGGGTCATGATTCGATTATTACTAATAAGTAAATAGATGCTTGATAGAACCCATACCAATGGAAATGTTGCCGAAACCTTCAAACAAGTGCCTAAAGTTGGGGTAGCGCTAACGCGCTATCATTAAAACATAATTGGCCCAAAAATTCCATAACCCTGGCCCAGACCGATCACAGACACTCTATACTCAAAAAGTCATGTTTATAATGGTTCATAGGTCAGATCAAGATACGAGCGATACGCACCAGGGCGGGCTTTAGCTCACTTTGGGCACTTGTAACTTTTTCTGTTTTGATATCAAAGTGTGCATATCAGTCAAAAATGTCGAGTAGGATTTGTGCTCCTTAGTAAGATGAGTTAGGGTTTCAATATCATGTTGTCAATCAGGCGAGCTTTCCCGACTTTTACGGCAAGGGCCATCAGAACCGGTCTGTCGATAGTTTTCATATCATCAAGGGTTTCCGGATCGCAGATGGTGATATAATCGATTTCGGTTTCCGGGTGGGATCGGATCAACTTTGCTGCTGTGTCGATAATTTTAGCGGCATCCTGCAGACCATTTTCAACAAGCGTTTGAGCTTTTTTCAATGAGTTGTTTAATGACAGAGCGCTAATCCGCTGCTCCGGTGTCAGGTAAGTATTGCGCGAACTCATGGCAAGCCCGCCTGACTCTCTGACCGTGGGAGCTCCGACAACTTTTATATCGAAATTAAGATCACGCACCATTTGGCGTATTACCGTGAGTTGCTGATAATCCTTCTGGCCAAAAATCGTTACATGGGGTTTAACTATGTTAAACAGTTTTGTCACAACGGTTGCAACCCCCTTAAAAAATACAGGCCTTGAAAGACCACAAAGATGATTCGGAAGTTTTTCAAGTTCAACATAGGTCTGAAATTTTTCCCCATAAATTTCACCTGCATCCGGGGCGAACACTGCACTGACGCCTTCTTTTCGGACCAGTTCGAGATCCTTTCCAAAATTCCTGGGATAGGTCTCTAAATCTTCACCAGGGCCGAACTGTGTGGGATTGACGAAAATGCTGACAACTATATCATCGCCGTATTTTTTACCTTCTCTCATCAGAGATAGATGCCCTTCATGGAGAAATCCCATGGTGGGGACAAAAACGATGGTTTTGCCCTGACAGCGTATCTTATCAGAGCGCACCTGCATTTCCTTGACGGTAGTTATAATTTCGATGGCATTCACCTCAAAAATCTTAGCCCGAATAAACCCGCACCGAAAATGTTGTCTTGGACATGCGGGCAGGACGGAAGTAATATTTTTTGATACAAAGAAACGAAAACAAGTAACGTAACAAATTGTTATGATTTATAAAAACATAGAACAAGGGTGGTCAAATATCAATTAGAGTTCAGAACTCACTAAATTAAATGAAAAATATGTTAGTTGACAAATAGAACAGAGACATCCTTTGCCAGATTGAAAACTTTTTGAGAAATACTTCCCAATAAGAAATCTTTAATTCCGGATACTCCCCTTTTTCCCATGACAATAATGTTATAATCGGATTGGGCTTCTTTTATAATATCTCTTGCAACGCCGCTTTTTTTGAGTTCCGCTTTAATGGTGATATTCTTTTCTTCAAATCCGGCATCCATAAGTATGGTTTTACTTTTTTGTAAAGCTTTAGAAACCAGATCTTTCTTTTTTTCTTCAAGCAGACAAAAAGAGCTTTGTTGAGATGTAAAATAAGGCGTCAGCTCCGGACTGTTCATTTCACACATGGTTGCTGTGTCTTGAACAACGTTAAATAGGGTGATCCGGTTATCAGGGGTAAAAGTATTTGCTACAAATTCAACCGCGCGTAATGCATTTTCAGAATCGTCAATCGCCACCAATATTTTTTTAGCCATCTATCATATCCTCCTTCATATAAATACCAGCTTGTGTTCACATTACGTATGCCAGCTTGTGTTGATAACTTCAAGGGAATTTCATTTTTTGTGTAAAATTCTTAATAAAAAGATAAGGATTATCTATAACCTAAAGTATAAATTATTTATAATCCTGTCGCTATTTGAAACGCTCAGTTTAGGTCAAATTTTATAATGTTGATACATGAATGGATAGGGGTTGAGATGAATCAATGGGATATACGGGCAGTTTAACGTCTTGCCCGGGACCAAAGACTACAACCGCTGCTGCAATGTGCAACTCTGGGTATCGTAAAACGCTTCATATTGCTCACCTCCTGTTTTTTTATAATTTCGATGACGGTGTTTATATTGTGATATCTTCTTGTTTGTCACCAACCGACGGAGAAATCGAATAGTACGGATCCGTGCTGGCCGGCGATACGAGTTCATCTGCAATCGATTCTTGTACGCTTTTATGCTGGCAACGTAAACATGTCCAATATTCCCAATGTCTTTTACTGGCGTGGTCTAAACAATTTCTATAGTAGGGGCAAAAGACATTTCTATACCCTTTGGACTGAACAGGCTTTCTGTATTTACTCATTACTGAACTCCTTATCTCGGATCAATATTGACTGGCATATAAGAACATTAAGATATAGATAATACCACAATGTGGTTATGTCAACTTTTTTTGAGGCCTTTAATCGAAAGAATTCCTCGATGCTCTGCATCGGGGTTAATAAGGTAAAAATTCATTTTGATACCTCGCAGCTCTGCTGCGGGGTAGTTCATTGGGCGTATAATTGAACGTTCCGGTTATAATTCTTCCATATCAAACTCTTTGAAATCAAACCAATATCCAGTATTTGTGATGTAGTCCAGCTCAGCCTGAACCGCGGCAATGTGGCTTTCTTCAATTTCCAGAAACCGGGAAAACATCTTTTGACCTTCATCGGTCATTTCATTCACCATTTTTTCGTAAAAATTACTGGTTTCAACTTCTGCTTGAAGGGCTCTGCTGAGAATGACTTTTATGCTGCTAAGATCCTTCGTTGACATATGGGCCTTGATTTTATCGGTTTCTTTCTGGATAATTTCCTTTGAGGGAACAGCGGATATCAGCTTCTCGGCTGACAGTTTCCCTGATTCTCGCCACAACCTGAGTCTCTCCATCAAATAATCGATGTGATATTGCTCATCATCTCCCATCATTTTAAAAAATCTTTTGCCTTCCGGATCATGAACGCTTTGGGCGGCATCCCGGTAAATATTCCGTATTTTTGTTTCATAATCGATGGCTGTCTGAATGGCTTTTTCCATTTCCACGGCTTCTCTCCTCTTTTAAGAAGACATATGGTTTTAAAACGGAGTCTCTTTTTAATAATCAGTATAAAAAAAGTACTTAATTTATATAATCAAATTTCATGCCATATTTGAGAGTGATATTTTTAGGCGCCTATACATCAATATTATCAATAGATTGGATTATTTTATAAATGAAGGTGTGCGTTAAACAGGCGGGATGGACACATTTTTGAGACAGTATGTCTCATATTGTGTATCGGAATAGATGAATTACACTGTACAACTTATAACTCAAGTTTCGCGCCTAACTTTTTATGTAAATTCATGGCGATGGACCGACATTATCGAAATTCAATTGAATAAGACCTGTCCAAGTGACATTAGATAAGGCTTCAGCTGAGTTAAAGGGTGCGAAATTTGGGTGATAAAAAACAAGGGGATTAGACGGCGTTATTTACACCTAAACTGAGCGTTTCAAATTTTAAAAGGGGATAAAACATCTCTTATTTTTAAAATTTGAAACCCTTTGGGATTGCCGATCTTACCGCATCTTCTGCGTCAGATGCCGTACCGCATAATTGACTATAGCGGAACGACATCTTTCCCCGCATGGCGGGATTTCGCCACGCTCAACTTGCTTATCTGTGGCAACCTCGCCAGAGGCGGGCAAGCCTCGACAATCGCTCAACTTAGGTTACAATCAAGTTTTGTGCGGTCATTTCTTTGGGTATATCCAAACCAAGCAGAAACAAAACCGTTGGTGCGATATCCGACAGTTTGCCATGGCCAATAAGCCGCTTGTCCTTGAAATCCTTGGCAAGGTAAATGACCTCAACAGGATTCAAGGTATGGCTGGTTTTGGTCATACCGGTCTGATTATCGATCATTTGTTCGGCGTTGCCGTGATCCGATGTAATGAGAATATGGGCATCAATTTCGAGAAGACGGTCGACAATTTTGCCGATACAATCGTCCACGATCTCGATGGCTTTTGTGGCAGCTTCCAAGTTACCGGTGTGGCCGACCATATCTCCGTTGGCAAAATTTAAGGCAATAAAGTGATAAGGGTTGTTCCGGAGTCTTCTAAGGAGTTCATCGGTAACATTGTAAGCCTCCATCTCCGGATGACTGGCAAAGGTGGCTGGATCGAATCGGCTTGGAACCTCGACCTGGTCCTCGTTTGGGTATGGGGTTGTTGCTTTCCCGTTAAAAAAACTCGTAACATGACGAAATTTTTGGGTTTCGGCAATTCGTAGCTGGCGAAAACCTGCATGGGAAATCACCTCACCAAGGAGGTGTTCCATGCCTCCACCCGCGTCAATGGCACCCAGCATGTAGTTCGCAAATTCATCCCAGTACCGTGTAAGACCAACATAAGTTATATTTCGTCGAATTGTTTTCAGTTTTCCTGGATATTTTGGATCAACAAAGGCCATGGAGAGCTGGATGGCGCGATCCTGCCGGTAGTTGGTGTGCAATATACAATCGTTATCTCTGACACCGTCATAGTTGCCGATCACGTAAGGGGGAATATATTCATCAAACATCTCCACATCATCCGGAGTCCTGTCCTTTTCATATGATTCATTAACCGCGGTTTCAGCATTTGAGGCTCGACGACCTTCGCAGGCGACAATGCAACGATAGGCAATATCGGTCAATTTCCAGTTCCTGGAACGGTCCATTCCGTAATACCGACCCATTATAGTACCAATGAAGCATCCGCCGACCTCGTCCATCACCAGATTGAGCTTAGCCAGATATTCCAGACAACTTCGCGGAGGTGTATCGCGCCCGTCTAAAAAGGGATGGATGATAATGGGACCATCGGGATATTCTATCCTTGCCCGCCGCATGATCTTAAAGAGATGTTCCTGATGGGCATGTACGCCTTCGTCCTGAAGCAAACCGAACAAATGAAGACGGCTTTGGTGTTCCTTCCAGTTGTTCACCAGCGCTTTCCACGTATTTACTCCAAAAAGTTCCCCTGTGCTTAATCCGTCGTCAATACGCTTGAGTTCTTGAATGACGATTCTGCCGGCACCCATGTTTAGGTGTCCCACTTCCGATGATCCCTGATATCCATCTGGAAGGCCAACAGGTTCGCCGGCACAGTCCAAAAGTGTCCATGGATAGATGGCTTTGTACAGGTCGATATTGGGTGTTTTGGCCGCAAGTACCGCGTTGCCTTGCGCGATTTCGCTATATCCCCATCCGTCACGAATGATCAAGCATACAGGTCGCATGGCTGCTCCTTTCATGAGAATTGCTTATTTCAGAGTCACCCGGTATTTTTTGACAAAGTCGACCGGGTGATACGATAATTTCGCTTTGCGAAGTCCTTCATCACCGAGATCCTGTTCACGGTTTACGAAATCAAATTGTTCGCCGTTATGTTCAAGAAACATCTGGTTAATTGCCTGATACGCGCCCTTATGATCCGGGTTTCCTTTTTCGAAATGGATCACGATCGTATCTTGCGACAATTGTTCGGCTATGGTGTAGGCAACCATTTCTTGGCCGACCAAAAGCGCACCGCCGGTTAGGCCATAAATCGTTTGCCAGTTGTCGAGAATTCTTGAAATTGCCCGGTTTTCAGCGGACAGGGCTTCGGACGACTCGCAATCCCGCCAAGTGCACCAATCTTCCTGCATGGCCAGGGCCATATCGATCATCTTTGCATCAAAAGGAACGTATTGATAATCATATTTTTTTTTGAATTGGTTCACCAGGTTCTTTTTTTTATGAAAGCGATTGCCTTTTAGTTCGATGAGTTCTTTGACATCGCAAATGTAATCCCAGTGCGCTCTTTCATCCTCACTTCGAATACGGTCTTCGATATTTTTCTCCCATACCCGAAGCAATTCTTCAGGGATACGGAGAAAGGTGATCGGTTCGTCGAAATATTTGTCAAAACATCGGCTCCAGTCAATGTCCGGCCATGACCCGATCGGCGCCCAAAATACTTCATTTGGAATCGTCTGCTTTATCCATACCACATCATCCGACCATGCCCAATAAAGCCCATACTCATCCGACCATCCCCACAAATTAACAAAGCTATAATCAGAAGACTTCTGGGGGCATCGGATAAATGTATCCAAATATTCGTGTTGCTTATCTAAACTGATCTTCTCAAAGTTTAGTGTCATTTGACTCATCCTTATAAATAATGTTTGACCTTCGATTTATACATTTTGTAAACATAAAGCAAGCTTTATGCGGATAAATGTTCTGCGGATAAAACGCAGAATCTCCGGTATGACTATTGATTTTTATCTGTCCATATCAGAAGATAATTATACTATAATATCGAGGGAACTTTATGGCAAAACATCTTGTGCTGGTCGGTGGTGGCCATGCGCACATGGTTACACTTGCGAACCTTCACAAATTCGTTGAAAAAGGCCACAAGGTTACGGTTATTGGTCCCTCACCGTACCATTATTATTCCGGTATGGGACCTGGCATGCTTGCAAAAGTGTATGCACCCGAAGATATTCGTTTTGCCACAAAACATGTTGTCGAAAAACAAGGGGGCACTTTTATTATCGGAAAAGCTGTTCAGGCGGACCCGAAGACAAAGACGGTATTCCTTGAATCCGGTGAAACGGTTCCTTATGATGTTCTTTCGTTTAATGTCGGCAGTTATGTTCCAAAAAACATTATTCAAGGAGACGGTATAGATATTTTTTCGGTTAAACCCATCGAAACACTCATTGATGCCCAAAATCGTATTATTCAACTCGTTTCACATAAAAAAATTAAAGTCAGTATCATCGGCGGAGGACCCTCGTCGGCTGAAATCGCTGGAAACGTGTGGCGATTGGTTTGCGATCAAGGCGAAAACAACCCTGTGATCCAGATTTTTTCAGGGGAAAAATTCATGTCACGCTTTCCGGATCGTATTCGAAATAAAATCGCTGTATCGCTAAAAAAACGCGGCATTGAAATTTTGGAACAGGGCTATGTCAGCGAAATTGAAACCGGACGGATAAAACTGGAAACCGGACAATGCTATGACACGGATCTTATCTTCCTTGCCCTTGGCGTCAAACCGTCGCCCATATTTAACAAATCGCGCCTACCCACGGGGCCGGACGGCGGTCTGCTGGTTAATCAGTACTTACAGAGCACGGCGCATCCAGATATTTTTGGAGGAGGCGATTGTATTTATTTTAAAGACCAGCCGCTGGATAAGGTAGGCGTATATGCTGTTCGTGAAAATCCCATACTTTATCATAACCTCATGGCATCCTTGGAAAAGACAGCACTCCAATCTTTTGATCCCGGAGGGGATTATCTTCTGATATTCAACATGGGAGACAATACCGGTGTTTTGAGCAAAAAGGGAGTTGTATTTGGCGGAAGGCGCGCCTTTAAGATTAAAGACTATATTGACCGAAAATTTATGAATAAGTTTCAACAAATTGAAAAAAAGTAACGGTATAACTTTTCAAATAATATTATCTGATTTATCGTCTTTTTTTGAAAATGCATCGCGATAGCTCAACACTTGATACCGATACAAAGAACCGAAAACAATGGAACTTACTATTGGAGATTATTATGGGAAAACATGATATT
This sequence comes from uncultured Nitrospinaceae bacterium, assembly GCA_964195835.1. GTDB lineage: Bacteria > Desulfobacterota > Desulfobacteria > Desulfobacterales > UBA11574 > UBA11574. Next base: position 26,760 of record CAXMTB010000024.1, read on the forward strand.
GTGGTATTCAAGCCGTATCCTTTCAAAGTGGGTGAAAAACTAAACATTGAAGACGGACCCCGCAGGGGTGACTGGGAAGTGATCGGTATCAGTGAACATAAAGTTAAACTCCGTTGTCCGGTTTCGTTTCGGGAGTTCGAATGGAGCCGTTTTTGCTACTTTGTTGAGGATCGTAAAGGGGCAATTTGGCCTCAATGACAGATCAGAGGTGGGGCCAGGAGAGCATCCATTCTCCTTGAAGTCATTTCAAAACCTTCCAGCGCGCTTAGCGCTTTGCAAAAGGCTCAAGCCAAAGAGCGGAAGGTTTTGAAATGGCTTATAATAAATAAAGCCTTAAAACAAAAAATGTCCTGAGGTTCAAAAATTTTGCGGGTACGGTGGTTATTTGAAATGTTTCCGGGGACATGAAGAATGTGTATAACTTTATATAACAGTTAAGAATAATTGTGGAATTTATAAGAATTCTTGCCATTGCAGTGGCTCTTGCCATGGATGCTTTTGCGGTTTCAATAGCGACCGGCGTAAACTTGAAAAATGTCAATTCGCGACAAATGTTCCGTTTGTCCTGGCATTTTGGACTGTTTCAGGCCCTCATGCCAATTATTGGTTGGAGTGCGGGTTTATCCATACGGAGCTATATTGAACATTACGATCATTGGATCGCTTTCGG
>CAXMTB010000025.1:0-27255 GCA_964195835.1 uncultured Nitrospinaceae bacterium
ATCCACTTCAGATTCGTTGCCACCGATTGTCATCCTTTGCATGATGTCTGTGTTGTCCCTTCCATGGTCGACTCACCGTGGGAACCTTCGCTCAACGGGAATTAGCCGCTTCATCGCTAAGCCATTGCGGCTCTCCGGCTCCCATCACTTGCGACGCGGCCATCCCACAACCTCTTTTTACATTGGCTGTGGTACTCGGGTACTGCCACTGCGGATGATTCCCCCAAGGGCACCTTGATCGTCGCTCGCCTGGTTAACTGCCGGTCGTTGTGTGGCTCGATGCTGTCTTAGACCCCGGGGTGTCGACGCTGCACTCGTCATTAGCGTGCCCGCCACATGGCCTGCGCCCGGTTAGATGGGATCGGCACGGTCCCAAAATTGTAAGTTCTCGGAGCTTTGTGTCAGATTCAGAGCTTCACCCTTCACCTCGCCACACTCGCTTATCAGCCGTGTCGCTTGCGCGTCACGACCTTACCCTACCGGGCGGTTGACTAAACCTTACCCGGGCAGGCCTGTGCTCCTTGCGGATCATTCCTGCTCAACTGGCAACCATTGCCAGGTTACCCTAACCTTTTTAGTTTCTAAAAAAAATAGGTTTAACATGGAACCGTGAATCTTGAACCGTTCAACCTAGTGATTCGGCGTCTAAACGCTCGATATGATAGAGTGTAGCTCCAACCGGCGCAAAGGATAAAAAAACGATATTTAGAACCGGAATCAGAAACCACAGCCCGAAACCGAGGTGAAAACCAAGATTCTTAACCAGAAATTTAAACCGACCCCTGAAGGATTCATGTCTTCTAGCCGGAATCAGGTCCGTGTTGTCCCAGGCCAGGAAAATCCCGGCTGCGAGAGCTGAAATAACCGTAGTTACAGGAGACAACGGCGTGAGCCACCCCAAAACCATGAGTATCATGATAATCATTACCGGAATAACAGCCCTGGGAATTTCCTGTCTGAGCAGAAAGAAGAAATACTTAAACCAGGACATGTGCTTGGCCTCTTTTTCCCGCCCGGTCACCCGCTGTTCAGTAATCCTGGACATGGTATCCATGATCATGACGCTGAATAAAATCTGGGCAATGAGAAACGAAATCACCGCCGAAAGTCCCATAAGAAAAAAGGTTAAGAGCCAGGAAACAACATACCACAACCAGACGATCCAGTTGCTCTCCGGTTTTCCCCATAAAAGACTCAGAATTTCATTGTGGTATTTAAGGATAAGGCTTGCTAACACAACCGTAAGTATTACAATGACGAGAAATCGGACAAATCCCAAGAATAGGAGCACCGGTGTCTTCAATCCCATTTTCAGGCCTCTGTAATTGTATGTGATGCCGCTGATAAAGTTCATGAATTCTAGTATATTTCGGCTTTAAACAGATGTCTATGTTTTTTTAAATTTGAATTCCTTGCATTTATCTTACATTGCGATGGAGAACTGTCTGAAATGCATTATAGTCACGGGTGGCTTCCTTTTGTGCCGAATCGCGCATGTCATTCATCTTGGCATAATGCTTAAAAACTACATTGACCAGATTATTATCCAATTCACCGGCATCTACCATCGATTGCAACACCGCTTTGGTGTTTTTAGAATCCATTCCTTTCCGGTAGGGTCGATCTTCCGTCAACGCCGTAAAAACGTCGGCTACCGCCATAATTCTTGCGCCAAGAGGCAATTCGTCCGATGTCAATCCAAAAGGATATCCCGTACCATTGAGCCGTTCTTGATGTAATGCTCCCCAGGAACCTGCGACTCTGAGCATTTCAAAAGGTTCGAGAACTCGATACGTATGATAAACATGAGAACGCATAATAAACCGTTCGTTGTCGGTAAGTTTGTCCTGTTTATTAAGAATTTCAGAAGGGATGGCAAGCTTGCCGAGATCGTGCAAATAAGCGGCAATTTCAATAAGCCGTCGTTCATGTTTTGAAAAACCCGACAATCTTGACAGCTCAATGGCCACCGCCGCTACTCCGCTGGAATGTGTAGCCGTAAATTTGCTTTTGAAATCGATCAGCCGGCATGCCAACCGAGAAAAATCAACCATTTCCTCGATTGTAAGTTCATTTGTCCGATACAAAACCGTCCGCTTTAAAATCGCTTCCATGGATTCTGACATTATATCTAACCAGATATGCTCTCTATTTGCCATGTTTATCAAGGCGTCAACATACTCAGGAACGAAAACATCACCTTTATGCTCTGAAATTGCACGGCAAATACCGCGCACTTGACTTAGAACCGGCGCCTTCCTGGATATTTTGACCGCCACTCGATCCGCCAGATGGATTATATGACTTCCGTTAGGAACGGGTTCACCATTTTGGAAAGCCCCTTCTCCATTTTTCCAGTGAACATGGTGAAACTTTATGAGTCTGGCTATACTTGAAAATGGTGTAAATGTTTCAAGAATGAGACTGCCGGCCACGGAATGCTCCCCGGGTTTTGTATCCTCAAATTCAAGCAGGTCCAGTCTATCCTGCAGGGAGAATGCTCCGATATCATGCAAGGCACCGGCGATAAAAAGCTCATATTTTTTGTCATCCGACAGCTGGAGTTCTTCACCCAATCGATAGGCTAAATAGGCAACCTGCATATGGTGATTCCCAACAACCGGACTCATCATATCAATGACTCTGGCTATGGAAGCCACCATGTCGAAGATATTGACTCGAAGTTTGTCGGCAGCCATGGTTGTTTTATCCTTTTATAATTTTTTTCGTTTTTGACTCGAATGTTTCACCTTTAATTTCGCATCGATAAGTTGGTTGTGGGAAACACGCAGTAAGTTCTTAAGCTTGTTCATCAGATAATGTTCGTACTGGTCCATTTTCCCGTCGACGTAAACGATCCGCCACAGGGTTTCAATGATCTCCATTTTTTCTTCATTGGAGTAATTTTCGTTGATCAGCCTGGCAAATTGCCATAAGTCGACACTCTCTTCCAATTGCTTTTCAGCCTCTGCTATCAGCGCATCTATGTTTTCCCGGGATAGGCCGTATTTTTCTTTTAGAATCGAAATAACAGTCTCCATCTCCTCCTGGCTGAATGTTCCATCAATGCGCGCTATCTCTACAAGCAGGGCGCAGGTCGCTACGTGTATGTCGTGACCTGTTTCCTGTCCGGATGCATCGGGACTTCCCTCTTTTACTTTACTAAAATAACGCTTTACGATATTAAGCATTTCATGTTCTCCCTACACGGTTTTATTTCCTGACCCATAAGTTATTTATACTTAAACGCCCTGTACTTGCAATTTATTTTTTTTGTCATTCATTCCCATGCATGTTATGGTATATGTCATCATATTTTTTCTGTGCTAAATTCCCCGATGTTGTGCTTTTTCATGCATTCTTTTTACGTGTCATAAATTCAACTTGGGAGATACCAAAAGTCGGATGTTTATTTCTCTGAAACATCTAAGGGAAAACGTTAACATTGCCCGCCTTGATTCCATACAAAATCGTACTTACTGTGTAAAATAAAACGCAGGCAAACCCTAAAAGGAGAAATATTATGACATTACAGGAAAAGCTCAACAACTTAAAAGCAAATTTCGAAAATAGCGCTCAAAAAGAAGCTTTAAAAATCATGCATCGTGCAACCAGCGACCTGAGCAATTCCGGTATCATGGATAGGGTTTTCAAGACTGGAGATACGGCGCCGGAATTTGAATTGAAAGACAACGACGATAAAGTGACCCGGCTAAAGGATTTTCTTGCCAAAGGTCCACTGGTTCTCAGCTTCTATCGGGGCAAGTGGTGACCCTACTGTAACCTGGAGCTGGAAGCTCTCCAAAAAGCAGTGGGAGACATTCGTTCAGCAGGTGCCGATCTTCTGACAATTTCTCCACAACAACCTGTATTTAACAGTAAGTTGATCAAGGAAAAAAATCTAACCTTCGACCTTATCAGCGATCCGGGAAACCGTGTGGCTAAAACTTATGGTCTAGTTCATGCTTTACCCGAGGATCTCAAACAGGTTTATCTTCAGTTCGGCATTGATTTGGGCAAATACAACGGGGATGATTCATGGACCCTTCCCATGCCGGGCCGATTCATTATTGACCGGTCAGGAATCATCAGATACGCGGAAGTGAATCCGGATTACACGGTCAGACCCGAGCCTGAAGAGGTCATTGGCGTTCTGAAGGGACTGTTATCTTAACCTCTAAATGTTTCAAGCACAACGCTCTTTGAAATTCATCCGATAATTCCGACCACTGCTCCGGTCATACAAGTGGCCAGTGTACCGGCAATAATGGAACGAAACCCCAAAGAAACGATTTCGTCCCGCTTTTCCGGAGCCATTGTCCCCATACCACCGATCATAATCCCCAGACTGCCGGGATTGGCGAAACCACACATGGCATATGTCATAATGATCAGGCTTTTGGGATTCAACGTTCCTTGTGGCAGACGGCTCATGTCCAGATAGGCCAGAAATTCGTTCAGAACCGTCTTGGTTCCCATCAGCGCGCCGGCAATGGGAGCCTCTTTCCAGGGGACACCCATAAGCCAGACCACCGGTGCCATAATCAGTCCCAAAATCCGCTGCAAACTTAGGGGATGTCCACCGATATCAGGCAAAACGCCGAGCATTAAATTTAAAAGATGGACCAGCGCTACAAGAACGATGAGCATGGCAATGATATTGATTAAAAGCTGTACACCCTGAATAGTTCCTTTGGTGATGGCGTCCATTGCGCTTAGCGCCGGTTCTGGAGGTGTTAACTCGCCTGATGTGCGTTCTCCGGTTTCGGGTATCATGATTTTTGAAATCGTGATAGCTGCAGGGACACTGATAATGGAAGCCATCAGTATGTGGCCCATAATATCGGGTATTGCATTGCTTAAAATGCTGGCGTACAGCACCATTACAGTACCGGCAATGGTAGCCATGCCCGAAGTCATCAGTGTAAAAATTTCGCTCCGGGTCATTTCCTTCAAATAGGGGCGAATAAAAAGTGGGGATTCCACCATGCCGACAAATATGTTTGCAGAAACACCGAGTCCCTCTGCACCTCCCAGCCCCAGGGTTTTTTGCAGCGCGTATGAAAATGACCTGACCACCAGGGGTAAAATTTTCCAGTAAAACATAAGTGAAGAGAGTGCACTGATAACAAGAATCAAAGGAAAGGCCTGGAAGGCTAAAATAAAACTGGAACCAGGAAATTTTTCAGCAAACGGCAATTCGCCGCCCCCTATATATCCGAATACCATGGATGTTCCGGCTTTGGTCGACGCTTCAAGTGACAGAACCAGATGATTCAACGAAATGAAAAAACTTCTAAAAACAGGCAACTTCAACAAAATGAATCCGATCGCCAGCTGAATAGCAATACCTGCGATGACCCGTTTTATTTTAACCTGTGTTCGGTTTTCGCTGATTAACCAGGCAATGCCTGAAAAAACAAAAAGCCCGGCCACACTTTGGATGATCATGAATCAGCCCTTCTATGGAGAAAAATATTCATTTAAAAACTCGACGTATCAATAAATTCCCTTTTTCATATGCGCTTATATTTTCAAAAGATTTAACTTGCTTGTCAACTTATTTCAGTAATAGATTCAGATATCGCGTACAAAAGACTTTTTACGAGTTCGTCAAGTTTCAACAACGCTGATAAGGTGTCGCTGGCCGGGAAATATTTTCAGGGTTAAAAATAAAGGAATATCCGTGCTGGTAAAACTGATAAAAGAATGCGGCAACGTCGGACTTGGCGGAGAAGGCGTTCTTAGAACCCATGCCCCGCGATTAGCCTATTATCGTGGTGTGATATGACTCCCAAGCCCAGACAAGATAGTCACTGCCGCCAAGAAGGTCACTTTGAATAGCACTGTCTTTGAAACGATACTATTTGCTTTTCCCCAACACTCCAATGTTCCAGCATTCCATCGCTGCATATTCCCGGCAGGGCCAATGGTATCTGACCTTGCCCGGAACACCGTGTTTTCATCGGCAGAGAAAATATCTGACTTGACTTGGATATTTTAATGCATAGGTTTAGAAAATTATTAATTCGAATCAAAGGAGAACATTGTGGAAAAAGTTGAAAACGGAGTGTTTGTCAGTGTGGACTACAAAGGATCATTGCAAAACGGAGAGGTATTCGACACCAGTCACGGACGTCAGCCTCTCGAAATAAAATTGGGTGCAGGCCAGTTGATCAAAGGGTTTGAAAAAGAACTTTTGGGAATGGTCGTAAATGAAAAAAAGGTTTTTACCCTCCAGCCGGAAGATGCTTACGGTCATAAAGACGAAAACTTTACCCAATCATTTCCCAGATCAGACGTGCCGCCTGAAATGAATCCTCGGGTCGGCATGACGGTGGGGCTCCACACCCCGGAAGGACAACAGGTCCCCGCTCGAATAACCCACATGGATGATGAAAAATTGACCATGGATTTGAACCACCCTTTAGCCGGTGAATCATTGACCTTTGAAATTGAAGTGAAGGGCATCAGCAGCACCCCCACCCAGGCTCCGAATACCTGCGGTTCAGGCTGTAGTTGTTCCTCAGGCTGCGAATGTTAACGGTTGATTGAAGCGGATCCGGCAGATCTGTTGAATCGATACGGCAAACTTTGTTTCGATCAACTTCGATGAACGCGTTCACGGATAACCGTTTAGTTATTCCTTGACAATGGATATGTCATGATGTAAAAGTTGTCAAAATTTGTAACGGATATTGACGAGTTATGCTCAAGCCATAGGGCCATCCCGACTCGGGATGGTCCTTTTTTTATGGAGGGAGGGAAAATGAAGACCTGTAAAAACCGCGGATTATTTTTATCGTTCATCACCAGTTTAGCACTCGGAACCATTATTCTTTTTGCCAAAACCACATGCGCCGAATCACCAAAAGAAATTCGAATCGGGGCAACGGTTTCCATGAGTGGCAAATTCTCTACGGAAATAGGACCTTTTAAAAAGTTAATGGAAGCCTATGCAACGACCATCAACAGCCGAGGGGGGATATATGTCAAATCGGCCGGAGCCAGACTTCCCGTTAAATTCATCGTATATGATGACAAGAGCGACGGTCCCACCGCCCGAAAGTTTTACGAAAGGCTGATTTCCGTGGACAAAGCGGATATTCTCCTGGGGCCCTACTCCAGTCCGGTGACGTTTGCAGCCAGTGTGGCTGCGGAAGAAAACAAGGTGCCATTTATTGCCATTTGCGCAAATTCCCACAAAATATACAATCGCGGTTTCAAATGGATCGTCTGCGTCATTGATGCAGCCCCCAGATACACCCACAGGTACTGGAACATGATCAAGGCTGAAGGATGGGCCAAAACCGTTGCCTTCGTTGTCGAAGATACCCTGCACCCTCAGGGCGTGTATCGTGGGGCTAAAAAGCTGGCGGATTCAGCGGGATTGAAAGAAGTTTCCCTCAACGTACTTACGGCGAATACCCACGATTTTACAGCAGCCATAGTAAAGATTCAGAAGAAATCCCCGGATATCGTTTTTGTTTCAGCCAACGTGCCGTTTTCCATTGCATTTATGCGCCAGGCCAGAGAACTTGACCTGAGCCCCAAAGAATTTCATGTCATCCACCACGGCGGTGTTTTCAAAAAAGGCCTGGGTGCCGGTGCAGAAGGCGTCATCGGACAGTCCTACTGGACCCAGGGAATGAATTACGGAAATCCGGCCATATTTACAGAAGTCATGGAGCGTTCCGGAATCAGCCTCGATGACTTTCCATGGGCGCCGGCCTACATGATGGCATTTGAAACAGCGACCCAGGCAATTGAAAGGGCCGGAAGTCTGGACAGGGAAAAACTTATGGGAACCTTAAAACACCTCAAGATTATGACTGTCGGCGGTGCAGTGAGCTTTGCCGAAAACGGTGTGGGAACCATCAATACCTATCCATCCCAGATCATCGGCGGGCAGTACCACATTGTCTGGCCGCCGGAGGTCGCCACCGCCCGGCACCGTTATCCGGGTTCTGGGAAATAAAGAATCCGGGCTCAGAGGACCCGGCTTTGATATAACTCCTGGAAGAGACTGTTTTACTTAAAACCGTACAAGTTAAAAGTGCCTAAAGTGATCTAAAGTGCCTAAAGTTATGGAGTCGCTTCGCTCCGCTGGTTTTATAAAATTACCAGAATTCCTTAACTTTAGCTCACTTTAAACTTTAGTTCACTTCAAACTCTTCCAGAGATTCTTCAGGCAGAGCCATCTATCTCTGACATAGTCAAAAGCACCAGGTTTTCAAGACTAAACAAACTGCACAGCTTTAAAGCGATGATAAAGTGATTCAAGTTCTCATCAGCGGCCTTTTTCTTGGAGGCGTATATGCATTGCTGGCCGTGGGGCTTTCGCTGGCATTTGGAATCATGGGAGTTCTCAACCTCGCCCACGGAAGCCTGGCAGTGCTGGCGGCGATTCTCTATAATAAGTCCCTGCTTCTTTATCCGTTCTCGCCATGGACTTTTTGTGTGCTGGCAACACCGATTTTTCTGGGTTTTGGATTCCTTTTGCATTTGATCATTGTGGTACCGTTTCGCAATCTTTCCCTGTCCGCCGGCGTTGTAACATCTCTGATTGCAAGCCTGGGATTGGCGCTTATCCTGGAGGACCTGTTTGTTTGGTGGCAGGGCTGGGAACCCATTTCGACAAATATTACCTTCCCCACCTTTAATCTAATGGGCTTGAAAATTCCAGGCCTGAGAGCGATTCTACTGGGAATGGCGGCTGTCACCATCGGTCTTTCCACCCTTTTTCTGAAAAAAACCGACACGGGAAGGTCCATGCGAGCCCTGGCACAGGACAAAGAGGCTGCATCTCTTTACGGCATTAATCCCGGTCTCACCTCCATGTTTGCCCTGGGCCTTGCCACGATCCTGGCCGGGGTGGCAGGTATTTCTTATTCATCCCTGTATCCTCTGGGCCCCAGAGAAGGGCTCGACCTGACCCTTAAAGCGCTCTTTATTGTGGTGGCCGGAGGCATGGGAAACCTCCGGGGTCCGGCCGTCGCCGGTCTGGTTCTTGGATTTATAGAGTCGTTTGCAGGGTTTTTGTTTACGTATACGTCGACGGATTCCGTCGTATACAGTCTCCTGGTCTTGTACCTGGTGCTCAAAAGAGGCGGGAGGCAACAATGAAACCATGGCAAATGTCTTTTTCAATCATTATCTTGACCGCTTTGATGCTGTCTTCCGCCATATTCAGCAAAGGATACGTCGGCATTTTGGTTTTTTCACTCATCATTAATGGTACAATGGCCGTATCCTATGATATCCCAGGACGTTCTCTGGGACTTATCAGCCTGGGCCATGCTGTTTTCTTCGGGTTGGGCGCATACTGTTTCGGAATCGCCATCTCAAAAGGTCTTTCTTTTTTTCCGGCGTTAATCCTGTCCGTCATACTGAGTTTCGTGGGAGCGCTAATGATCACTCTTCTTATGGCCGGGCTGAACCATGGCTACTACTCCCTTGCCACTCTGGGTATACTTATTATTTTTCAAAGGTTTTTCGAAACACTGGAGAGTATAACCGGAGGTTCTGCCGGACTTTATATCCCTGAAACCATATCCAAGTTTCACTGTAATCTTCTGGCCGCATTTCTGCTTTTGGCAACCGCAGCATGTCATGTGCTTTTTTCCCGATCCCGCTGGGGACTCTATTCCAAAGAGACGGAAGCCAGCGAGGAGGCGGCAGAGGCCATCGGCATTCCCACACGAACCGTGAAGATCCTGTGCTTGATGACTGCCGCCGTCCCCGCGTGCATGTCCGGTGTGCTACACCTGGCGAGGACCTCTTACGTGAGTCCGGTATCCGGATTCAGCCTGACGCTCAGCATTACAGCCTTGCTGGCGTCGCGAGTTGTGCCGGTAAAGGGCATACTGGGTCCGCTGCTTGGGGTCCTCTTCATTACTGCAGCAGAAGAAGTCATCTGGACAAAATTTGAAGGCTTCAACCACGCCTGGTTCGGTTTGATTCTATTGAGCGCAGCTTTCTATCAGGGAATAGATTTCAGACGGAGGAAAACAATTAGCGCGGCGCCAGAAAATCCGTTAAGTCGATAACCTTTTTACCTTTGGTGGATTTCTTCAGATCTTATCAGGCTGTTGAAAGACAAATTTTATCTTCATTGACCGAAAAGCTCGATTCAAGGTGTCTTGCAGCGATCCATTTAGGACATGCCTGTTGTCTTTATTTCAAAGCAATGGCCTTCTCAGGACACATTTCCTGACAGCAAAAACAGGTAATGCATGTGTCGGCATCCACTTGAGGGATATCCTCATTCATGGAAAGGGCCGACACCGGACAGTGATCAATACATGTACCACAGGCAGTGCACAACTCCGGATCAACCCGGGGTCGCAAAAGGGTCCGATCAAGGATCATTCCCTGTAGGGCCTCATTGTGCATAATCGCTTCGCCGCCAAGGGGCGGAATTTTGAAATCAGGCAAAGGCTTCAATTCCCCAAGTATTTCAATTTTCTTGAGGTCATAGTCCCCTAACCCGGCTTCCTTTGCTTTCTGAAGGAATCGCAGCAGGCCGGGTTCACATCCCATCATAGTGGCAATAACCGCATCCAGTGCTACGCCGTTGTCGGAGGCCAGAATCAGACCGATGTCTCTTAGATCGGGTGATGCCGGGCCGTTGCCTTCCATGCCGACCACGGCATCCACTATGAACAGGTCGGGCACCCGGAGTTGAAACACATCCACAAGCATTTCATGGAAACGCTGTGGACTCCCTGCTATCTTGTGCAGGTTGGCCTTCTGTGCACCCGGCAAAAAACCGTAACTGTTTTTGATGGCACCGGTGATGACCGTTAGTCCGTGGGTTTTGAATTTTGGCAGGCTAATGATGATATCGGCGTCCACCACAGCCTTGGAGAGACTGACCGCAGGCAAAAAATCGGGATTGAAATCGAACTTTACGGAATCATTCCCGATATTCTCGTAATGACCGCAGGCTGCGTCCATCAATCCTGTTTCTTCAAAGCTCTCCTCGTTTGCTCCATAGTTGAACAGTCCGGGATTGTCTCCCACAACAATGGATTCAGGGTCCATTGTTTCTACTTTTTCAACCACAGCTTTCAGTACGGCAGGATGGGTAACGATGCCTTCATTCCATTGGGAAGCCCTGAGAACATTGGGTTTTATTAAGACGCGTTTACCCTGAAATTTCAATGGAAAGTGTTCAAAGGCCCTGTCCACGGCCTGACGGACATTCTCATAGCTGGCAGGATGAATCATTACTTTGGTCATGATGTCTACCTCTCTTTTCGGCTTTGTTACAGCATTATATGTTCGCGGCAATGACAGCTCTTTCCTATACCTCGTTTAAGAGCTCAGGTCCAGGATAGCTGCCGTAAAATATACGCCACAAGCACAAGAGCCAGAAGTATCAAAACGACCCATTTTACAAAAATCTGTAAGTTCGATGTTTTTTTTGGGTTTCATTTCAAACGTAAAAAGCCTTTGATTTCATCTGCCTGCCGAAATGCATGTTCCAATTTACGTGTATTGGAAAGACGCATTGAAGATTCAGCGGCTTCGAAGGGTTGTTCTTTTTTACTTTCAAGGTAGAGTCGGTACCAGTAGGGCAGCTCGTCCTGATAGATGGAAACCAAGTCTGAGGAGTAACGGCGCAAGGATACCTGCCGGTCCTGTATCTGTGAGTTTTCTGTATTCCGCGGTTGTTCGGCTTGCAACATGTCCAACAACGCTCTCAAGTCGGAAGCAAATCGGCTTTTAACCCGTATATACCGTCCAATGGGTAATATCCAAAAACGAACGACAATATAACCAAAAAGGCCAATAACAAAGCTGATAAAGGCGGCAACGTAGATCGGCTCCATTAGATTCTCCCGGTGTTTATTAGCATTCTACATGTCAAAGAATTCCTGTCGTTTTTCTATCTGAGCGGTTCAACTGAACCCAGCTGGGGCCCGCTTCAGGCGCCGCCTGTCATTCTCAGTTTTCCATTGATCCAGTACTCTTTAAAATATGCCTTGCATTTTCCACAGCGAAAAGAATAGTTGACCACCCCTCCTTTTTCTTCCCCTTTAGGGTTCAAAAGGCGGAGATGATTCTGACCTGCGCCACAAGAGAGGCATTTCTTTTCTTCTTCAGAATACATATTTTTTTTACATTTCATTACAACCTCAATCTTTAATATGTGCGGTTCAAATTTCCATAACCAGGCCAGTGGGGCAATGGTCCGACCCAAAAATATCATTGTCGATAAACGCTTCTTTGATCCATCCCTTATCGATAATATCTTCGGTAACAAAAAAATAATCGATGCGCCATCCGATGTTGCGCTCCCTTGCCTTGAATCGATACGTCCACCACGAATATTTTACGGTATCCGGATAAAAATATCTAAAGGTGTCCACATAGCCGTTTTTTACAATCCGATCGAGCCAGTCGCGCTCGATCCGCAAAAAACCGGACGTTTTTTTATTTGTTTTCGGGTTTTTCAAGTCGATTTCATTATGAGCCGTGTTGTAATCTCCGGATATGATGAGGCTTCGGCCCTGCTTTTTAAAAGCATCGGCATAATCGAAAAAACCTTCATAAAAATCGAGCTTGTACTTTAGCCGTTCTTCACTCATTTGACCATTGGGAAAATACACGTTAAAAAATATGAAATCATCAAAATCCATCTCGACAATACGACCTTCATTGTCGAATTCCGGTATACCGATACTGCAATTAATGCTTTTGGGCTTTATCCGTGTATATGTGCAAACACCACTGTATCCCTTTTTTACAGTGGCCTGTGACCAGAATGCTTCATAACCTGAAATATTTTTCATTTCATCCGTGAGTTGTACATCCTGAATCTTTGTTTCCTGAATAGCAAATATATCGGCATCCATCTGCTTGAATGATTTGAAAAAATCCTTTTTAATGGTAGCTCGAATGCCGTTAACATTCCAGGAAATCAGTTTTATTTTCTTTTTTTTTACCATATCAAAAGCTCCTGCATGTTTATCGAGTCGTATTTCAACAGATCCTTTCCAACGATTCACATCGTTTTATAAACGCATCGAGAAGTGCATAAAGTTCATAAACACTTTCTATGTTGACATGTTCGTTCGGTGTATGCTGACTGCGGTTGCCGTTGGCGCCCCAGACAATTCCTTTTATCCCGAACTGTGAAAGAAATCGTGAATCGTTGGCGCCGTCTTCAAACCCGATCCGTGTCTTTTTGGAAATCTCCAGCAGTAATTTCAGGTGTTCTGATTCACCTCCGGAAAAGAGGGGTTCGACGTTCTCCACAATGATATCGCTGTGTAATTCTTTTTGCATGGCGTTGAACATCCTCTCAAGATCATCGGCTTCCGTATACCGAATTTCTAGACACGCCTCGGCAAATTCCGGAACGCCATGACGCGATTTTTCCGAATGAATATGGTTACGAACAACTTCCCGGTGCGGGTTTTCGGGGGCTGATTTCACAAAATAAGTTTCCCACGTATTAATGTCATCCATCAATTTTTCGACGGCGTTTTTCCCCTGCCATGGTTTACTGCCGGAATTCATTTTTACTCGGCACATAAGCTTAACCCTGACAACACCGTTTTCTTTGACGACAATTTTTTCAATATTACCGCCGTCAAGTACAATACAAAAGTCCGTTTGAATATCAACGAGGGTCTTTTTGGCACCGTTGAAGCCTCCGATTTCTTCGTCGCTGGTAATCAAAATCCCGAAGGGTAATTCCTTTTGCCCCCTGCCCTGCTTTCGAAGCTGTTGTAGATTGTTTTTTAAAAGAACCAAAGACAGTGCCACCGCATATTTGTCATCAAAACATCCCCGTCCGTAAAGTTTTCCATCCTGCATCACCGGCCTGAACAGTTTATCGGGAGCGTCCACGACGTCGATATGACTCATCAAAAGTAAAGGGGCAATACCATGTTGAGGAAGTACCAGAATGGCGGGTGCATTACGATAATCGAGACGTCTGCATGTTACATCCCAAGTGTTTAAATATTGTTCAATAAATGCTGCACATCGGTGGATCTCATCCGGCTTTGAGTGCATGGTTTTGAATTGCACCAGGTCTTTGGTAAGATCGACAATCTCTATCATGGCGACGCTTTCCCGCTAAATTTTCTAAAATGAATGTAGTATTTGCTTAGAAGTCATTTCAAAACTTTGAAAATTGCTGTTGTAAAGTCATCCTTCATTTAAGAAAGAATCCCTGACTCAGAGGACCAAGTTTTCAATATTAGAGTAACCAGGGTTATATTGAAAGGTAAAGAAAAATATATTCACCATCATTAATATTGACGGCAATATCCGCACCCCTGGATTCTGCAAATAAAATCCACACCGGTCTATCCCGGGAACCGCACTCTATCTTCGGGAAATAGTCTCCTGTCTTCCCGCTGTACCATGACAGAAGCATTGGATCTTGTGCCAATTCAGTTGCCTTGTCTTTGGCAATCTCCTTTGCTTTTACATAGTCAAGATCTTTGTCATCGATCTGGATCTTGATGTGATTGCCCCAAAAATATTTTAAATCATCAGGTGTCATGTTGTCATTCTTATCCTTTCATAAAGAAAAAAACCATCCTTGAATTTGATCGCCAATCAGAGATATCGGGCCATTTTCATCATGATCTCGTGTTTTTCCAAAGCCCCCGGCATGGTTTCTTGCAAACGGCCGTTATCAAATATTAAAATCTGAGGGACACTCAAAATATTGTATTTTGAAGAGATTGCCGGACTAGAATCCACGTTCACTTTGCCAACTCTGATTTTTCCTTTGGCATCTTTTGCGAAATCATCTATCACCGGCATTGCCGTACGGCATGTGGGACACCAGGGCGCCCAGGCAAAAAGGAGTACCGGTAAAGGTGAGCCGAGCACCTGTTGATCAAAATTTGTTTCCGATACCATCAAAGGCTGCGCTACAAAAAGCTGTTCTGTATCAAGGCCTGCACCGCATTTTCCACATTTTGCTCCTGCATTTATTTTCCAAAAAGGAATTCTGTTCCGGGTCCTGCACTTTGTGCACCGAAAAAAATAGGATTCACCGCCACTTCCTTCGGCCTGATCCATTTTCAGCTCAGCCCCGCATTTTCCACATTTTGGAACGCCCGAAATCTTTTCATGAAGTATTCTGTTTTTTGCGCCACAATCAGAGCAGCGGATGAGATGATGCGAATTCATTTCCATAGCCTTTTATCTCCGATATTTTTATTTATAACATAATATCCATCCATAAAAAGTAAAGCGTTCAAAGTATTTGCTTTTTTTTATCCTAAGAATTTCATACGCACACAATCCCTTGACAATGCGACCAATCAGGTTATGATCATTGCAGATGAATTCACGGGTGTATTATTGCGCTTATCGGAGATTCCTTTCTGGGTTATGCCGGCCGGATAACCTATCTATATTTCAGCCGGCTGAATTTATCTGTTTTTTAAGCAGCAAATGAATGAAAAGCTGATCACGCTTTCTTTTCTTTGAGCTTTAAGGTTTCTTTAACCAGTTGTTTTTCGTGTTCAAAGTCAACAACTCTCTGGAGCATGATTTTCTGGGCCATTACAGGCCCTGCCCCATGCCAGGTGCCGACACCGTGGAGTCCTGCTGTCCAGTGCTGAAGGAGCTTGTGAACTTTCAGAATGTTCTCCGTGGGTTCTTCCGAACCAAAGCTGTAAAATTCTTCCACATAATCTTTCACATCGGGATTCTTTAACTCTTTTAAGGATGGAATGGTTACCACAAGCCCTCCGCCGATATCCCCTGCCAGAGCCATGGCCCGCCAGAAGGCAGTGCAAATATTGAGCTTGGCTACATTACCCATCACCTCATCCGGCAAATAAACCCCGGATCCGGGGGGATCCTCGGTTCCTTCCCGGGCAGCGGCCAGGCCACATGCACGGCCCGTTTCCCTGAGTACCACCATTTCTGTAATTTGCTCGTTGATATGTTGAACTTTGTCGAGCCCTTTGTATTCTTGAATGAGCTTGGAAGCTCCGATGATCTGGTTCATGAACCCGACTTTACATGTTCCGCCGCAGGTCATACGATGGGTTTTTGCAAACCGCATGACGATTTTACCGGAATATCGGACTTCACCGCAATGAAATACCCGTTCCCATGGCACAAAAACATTATCAAAGATGACCATGGAGGTTTCCCGCTGACCAAATACCGGATTTCCCAACTCATATATATCATCCGCCATTTCCCTTTCTGCCGAGTATGGAGAAAACTGACAGACGTACGTTATCCCCTCAGCGTCCGTGGGCGTCGCAAAGGCAACTGCATAGTCTTCCTCTCCTTTCCTGTGGGATGATTGCGGCATCACAACCAGTTCATGGCTTGCAAAAGCACCGCTGATGTTTATCTTTGCGCCTCGAACAACGATACCCTTCTCGTTTTTTTCCACCACTTTCAGGGAAAGATAAGGATCTGACCAATCCAGAGTTTTCTGGTCCCGCCTGCCCCTGGGTTCAGTCAAAGCACCGGCAACAGATAGATCTTTTTCCTGAACCATTTTGAGAAATTCCATAAAACGCGGATGATATTTCGTGCCCAGATCCTGATCCATCTCCCAGGTCGTTGCGGCCAGGGCATGGAATGCATCGTAGCCCACACAGCGGTAAATACAGGTTCCCAGCCTTTCCGCCGTGAATGTTCCTGCTTCGGCTTTTTTAACGAGATCCTCTATAGATGCGCTCACATGGGTGTAGCGATTGACCATACCGTCAATAAGCGGTGAATAGCAGGACATGACATCCTTATATTTTGGATCCAGGGCCCAACCATAACTGGCCTTGTTGGACTCCACAACGGTTCGAGTGTTGGGGTTCTCAAGGACATTGTCTACTCTCTTTCCGTTCATGTACACCCTGGGTTTCATTTTTTTTAAACTCTCTTCAAACTGCTCGGGGGTCATTAATGCCATTAGGTTCTCCTTTTTTTTAATAACTTAAGAGGTCGGGAAGTTTCTCTACTAAATCCTTGAATATTAGCGGAATGGATGATCTTTTTTTAAAGCGGGTGCTGTTTGAGTGGCTTAGGGATCATTAGAAAGAACAGGCACATGCCAAAATCGCATCTTTAAAAGAAATTTTAAATTATGCAGCGAATCTATTGATTTTTCAAAGATTGATTCCTGTTCTTTCTTTACGAACCCTTGCCACGAGTTCACGCGGTTTAAAAAAAGATTATCCATGAAGCGACTATTCAGAACAACACCCCGAGGGCTCAAATACTTAAGCTTCGCACCCGGATTTTTATACCAAGGAATCAAGAATAAGCCAAAACAAATTATCAATAGGTTCAAAAGCGCATTTTACACCCCAAATTCGAATCTTTAAACAATCTTTACAATTTCTTTATGCAACCTTCACCATGAATGGTTATATTGCTTTCAAGCGAAGGAACCGATTGGTTCTGAGACATGCGGCCTCTGGACGTTTGTCCAAATCAGTATTATGTTAAAAGCAATTTTAAGCAACGGAGGTGTAACATGAGATCATTACATATCGTATTCATCGTTTTTACAGTAATCTTGCTCGGCTATCAGCAAGTTAATAGCATGGATAAAATGGAGAAGCACATGAAAAATAACACAGAGAAAACCGCATCCGCCGTTTTTGCCGGCGGTTGTTTCTGGTGCACGGAATCCGATTTTGAAAAGGTTGAGGGTGTAACCGAGGTCATTTCCGGTTACACCGGCGGCCTGGTAAAAAATCCCACTTATAAGCAGGTTTCCGGCGGCGGCACCGGCCATATAGAGGCCGTGAAAGTCATCTACGATCCGGGCAGAATCAACTATGAACAACTTTTGGACATCTTCTGGCAACACGTGGACCCCACAGATCCAGGAGGGCAGTTTGTGGATCGGGGAGACCAGTACCGAAGCGCTGTCTTCTATGCAGACAAGACGGAAAAACGCCTGGCAGAGCAATCCAAACAGCGCCTATCTGCTTCGGGACGGTTCAGCAAACCCATCGTATCGGATATTCTCCCTCTGGGAGAATTCTATCCGGCCGAGGATTACCATCAGGACTATTATAAAAAAAATCCGATCCGGTATAAGTGGTACCGTTCCGGTTCGGGCCGCGACCAGTTTCTGAAAAAAACCTGGGCGGACCCGAAAACCGGCACACAAAAAGGGGCCATGAAGTCCGGAACGGACAGTAAAATCGCCCCGGCCATGGAAGATGGAACGAAGTCCGGCATGGAAAATGGCGATATTTCTTCGGTGGCCGTTAAAGAGAAAATGGGCGATGTACAGACGTACACCCAACCCAACGATAAAGAGCTGCGGCAGCGCCTGAACAACATGCAGTACAAGGTCGCGCGTCAAAACGGCACCGAGCCGCCCTTTCAAAACGAGTACTGGGACAATCATAAAGCAGGCATCTATACTGACATTGTCAGTGGTGAACCGCTTTTCAGTTCCGTGGATAAATTTGAGTCGGGCACTGGCTGGCCCAGCTTTACGCAACCTCTTGAGCCTAAAAACATCGTGGAAAAGTCCGACCGGACCCTCTGGGCGGTACGCACCGAGGTTCGCAGCCGCCACGGCGACAGCCATCTGGGTCATGTGTTTGACGACGGCCCGGCGCCTACCGGTCTGCGTTACTGTATCAACAGCGCGGCTTTGCGCTTCATCCCGATTGAAGACCTGGAAAAGGAAGGCTACAGCCAGTATCAGAAACTCTTTAAGTAAATAGATCAACACCGTTTTCTACGATCCGAAACAAATTACCATTGAAGATATGGTAAAGGCTTTAAAAACTGCCGGCACTTATCGCGGACTTGCAGAATAATTTTTGTCATGAAATATAAGGGTTAAGAGGGGTATATCGGCAGGGAAAACCAAACACGGGTTTCATCGTTGTGTATCTGAGCGCCGACCTTACCATTGTGCGCCTCAATCAACTCTTTGACAATGGCCAGGCCGATACCCGCACCGCCATGTTCCCTTGAGCGAGATTTTTCACCCCTATAAAAACGTTCGAAGATAAAGGGGAGATCCTGTTCGGCAACTTCAACACCGGTATTGGCAAAAACAACTTGAATGTCCTGATTCATCGATTGCGTAAATATTTTAACCGTTCCGCCGGAAATTGTGTACTGATATGCGTTTTGCATCAGATTGCGGACAACTTGCGTCATTTTTTCAGGATCGGCATAAACACGAACAGTCCCGTCAACCTTCGTTGAATCCACATCTATACGCTTGGTTTCAAATTGAGTTCGGAAGAAATCGTGCACGCGTTCAATCACATCTCCTAAACGAATATCCATGAGATCGAGGGTCTCTCTTGCTGCATCTGCTTTGGCCAGACGCAGAATGTCTTCCACCAGATGTGTCAGCCGCAGGGTTTCATCATGGAGAAGCTCAAAGGTTTCCCCGGATGCGGGTACGACACCATCAATCAACGCTTCAAGATATCCCTGAATATTGCTCAACGGCGTCCGGAGCTCGTGTGCGACATCGATCATCATGGTTTTTCGAAGTCGTTCGATCTTTTGAAGACTGTCTGCCATCCGGTTGAAGGCCATTGCCAGTTGACCGACTTCGTCTTTAGATCTGATCGGAATACTGACAGAATAATCTCCCGATGAAATGCTGCGCGTAATTTCGGCCATTTGGGCAAGGGGGCCCAAAACCCGTTTGATGAGCAGAAAGCTGAGAAGTAAAGCCAGTAAAAGCGCTGAAAAGCTGGCCCAAATAAGGTACCTGTGAACGGCACTCAAAAACATTTCATGGCTCGGGCCCGGGGAAATTTTGTACTTCTCCATCAAGACCATAAAATAATCTGCTGAAAGATAGTCAATAGACAGCCATACAATAGCGATAACAAACCCGATCACCAGGATATTAATCCCCAGAAGTTTCCATACTAAATGTTCGGTTACAGGTAGGTTTTTCTTCTTCATGAGTCGCTGTTTTCCGCAAAATGATACCCAATGCCGCGAGCGGTCATAATGTATCTGGGCGTCGATGGATTATCTTCGATCTTTTGTCGTAACTTTCCAATGTGGACATCGATGACACGGTCAATGACAAGGGCTTCACCTGTGGGATATAGATGATTTAAAAGCTCATCACGCGTAAAAACTTTTCCGGGAGACACCATAAGCGCCTGCAAGAGCGCATACTCATGGGGCGTAAGTTGAACAGGACGATCCTTTAGACGTACGGTTCGCTTTTCCGGATTCAATACCAGATCTTCATAAGACAAAATGCTTTTATCTTTTATCGGAAAAATACGCCCTCTTCTGAGAACGGCCTTTACACGGGCAACCAACTCTCTCGGGCTGAACGGTTTGGCCACATAATCATCGGCACCGAGTGTCAGGCCGGAGATTCGATCAACTTCCTCCCCTCGAGCAGTGAGCATAATGATGGGAACATCTGAAATTCGCCGGAGTTCGCGGCATACTTCCCAACCGTCCAGTTTCGGAAGCATCAAATCGAGGATCACCAATATCGGATTGTGACGTTTTGCAAGTGCCAACCCTTCAAGCCCGTCATGAGCAACCATGGCATTAAAGCCTTCTTTTTCTAAATAAAGCGCGAACAGGGATGACGTTTTTTTATCGTCTTCAACAATCAATATCGTCTTCATGGTGTTATTCCCGCTACCGGATTTTGTACCTTTAATTTTTTGCACCGTCGATTCAGCGTAACAGGATGGTTAAATTTTTCAAGGTAAAACATGTAGATGTGATTATTAATCGGGAGCGTCATATCAATCGCCGGGTGGCTTTCTATAACCTTTATTACGAAAATATGGTTCCCTTCTCGATAAAAATTCATCGTGGTCGATTGAGTGCTTCGACCATTTCAAAATCACATACCAGTGGTGCATGATCAGAGAATTTGACTTGCGGTATTTGAAAATGGGTCACTCGAATTTCCGGACTATGAAAAATATAGTCGAGTTGTCTTCGCGGAGCCCGGCTGGGGTGGGAGGGTTGTCCGTTGCTGTTGGCACTATGTAAGTCTGTGGCGGCAAGGAATAATTGAAGTTCACGATCACCCCACAACACGTTGAAATCTCCGGCAACAATAACCGGCTTTTTTATGTTTTTGACGATGCTATGAAGATCCTGCAACTGGTACTGCCGGTGGCGATATTTTATAGACAGATGTACAAGAAATATCGAAAATTCTTCCAGCTCAAGCTCAATTACTAGACGCTTGACACCATTGCTAAAATAATGAAATTTTTGAGACACAATCTCCCGGTTGGTCAGAATGGCATTCCCCTGTTTGTTCAACACCGGAACTTTTTGTGCCACTGAGTCAACAGAATATTTTGATTGATAGACATGAAAGTGCTTCAATTCCTGGGCGATGGATTCTGCCTGGTTGCTTTTTTCCGAACGGAAGGATCCGGCATCAACCTCGATCAATCCGAGAACATCCGGATTCAGCGGTTTGATGAAATCCACTATTTTCTTTAGATTGCCGTTGGTGTGCTTTAAATATCCGCAGTAAGGTAATGGAAGGTGAATTTTCCGTCCAATCCCTGCCGCGTAACGTATATTGTACAAAAGAAATCGCATACTTTCCTTATTCGGTCCCCCTTACGGTCGATCGCAATACCTTGGATGTAAAGATAATAAGACAAGCTTCGTCAAAGTCAATGCTTGAATAAAATCGTGCTGCGATTCCGTGAAACTCATGGTGGAAGAATTGGTGTAGGGATATCTCTGTTTCGCTGTTCACCCCAGACCTGAACAGTCTGTTTCTTCCATATCCCTCCAAAGATACTGAATGTATGCATATCTGCAAAATTAATTTGAGTCAAACCGGAGTGTTTGGCTGCATCGCCTATAGCCCTGCTGTTCCACTCCGCACTTAGACCTATGCCACTAACAGGTTCCTTTAATTGCTGGCTGCTAATTGGTGCGAATTTATCTCCAACAGGAGTATTATTCATGTTTATAACCAAGGGGACCGTGGCATTAGTATATATGAGACCTTGCATGCAGCCTGAACATATTACATAAAACAGACAAATTAAGAATAAAAAAGGAATTTTAGGCATAAATTTCTAATCCCCATATGCAATTGTTGTTTGACGGGAATATAGTCCGAACAAAATGACGAAGTATTCCTTATCCAAATGGTTAATTATTTTTATATCGCCGTCCTTTGCAGCAGCCGCAGTACCGGCATCGCCCCAAAAGAACAACCAGGCGATAGAGTAGACATGTGACTTCCCTATTTTTGAACCGAGCTGTGTCTTATACGTGTCGGTATCAAGAGGGACCCTTACTTTGGTATAAACACATCCTGACAATAAAGTAGAAACGATTATTGTTGTAAATAAAACCATAAAGAAAGTATTATTCAAATATTTAAACATGTTTGGATCCTTTCATGGGATTTATGTTCAGCTGTCGACTCGTTACAGCTTAGCATTTAATTTTTTTTCGATCGGGATTATTTCGTCCTGAAAAGCCTGGTCCTATGTGCCGGGATTCTTTACTCGACAAGTTCTTTGAATAATACGCTGCAGAGCTATATTATCGCGGGAAAGCTTCTCAAAGCGGGTATTTTCTATATTCAGAACATTGATTTTTTGCAAATGATTTTTCACATTGAACTATTTCTTTACCGGATGAGTCTTTTCCGCGATTTCCGTGTAGATGGCCATTGCATAAGGAACGTCAATATCAGATTTATAGTAAGCGTCATATTTAGAAACTCTTTCACTCGAACTTTAATACCAATAGTTGTAATTTGAGGGTTCGCAAATGCCAATTTCCCTCATTTCTCACCTTATTTCCAATACCGTATTGATTGAGTCAAAAAATACATCGATGATGTTTGTTCTTAGACTTTCGGACCAAATTCAAAATGTTCCTAAAAGTCCCTGTGTTCATAAATCCGATATTTTCGAAACAAATGATTCGGGGATTCGGGTGACTTTCCTTTTGTGGTAATTAAAAGCAACGATCCCGGTTTCGGCCAGGGCGATGAGTCGGCCCTGTGCGGCTGTAATTCTGTGAAACATGCGAAACCCTTTTGAACGCACCTCACCAATGCTGCTTTCAACACCCAACTTATCAAAGAGAAAACTCTCTCCCTTGTAGTTAACAATAAGGTCAGCCAGTAGAATCCCGGTCTTTCCATCTCCAAGATTATTTTCGCTCGCGCCGAGCCGGTGCAAAAAATGAACGCGAGCCCTGTGGATGATCCCTACCAAGGCATCATTTCCCAGATGATTGCCATAATTTAAATCCGTTACTTCAACAGCGGTTTCGTAAACACTTTGGTAGTGATCCAGAGGAGCTAATTTGATACGCGCCACGATGTTAAACCTTTACTTTACTTTTCGCTTTATAACTGTTTTGTATAATGCGGTTACAACCCCGCATCTGCTTCCACTTCAGCAGCGATCCCCGTCCAATCGTAGCCGGATAGGCCATGGGCCACAGCTGCTGAAAATCGATCCTGCAAAACGCGTGTAAAACGCATTGGCGTATTGCTTTCGGTAGCGGTTTCGGCGATCAACCGGATATCTTTTAAACCCAGTTGAAGTTTGAATAACGGTTCCGTGTAATTTTTGTCAAGGATTTGTCTGCCGTAGTTCTGGTAGATAGGACATGCAAACAACGTTTCCCCGACAGCTTATAGAAGTTTATCGGCGTCACTGTGGTTTTTTGAGACAAAAATAAACGCCTTGGCCAAGTCAATCAAAGAGGATGCTTTTTCAGGCGTTCTGTTATAAATGCTTAAACCATATCCGGCTTTTTTCAAGCTTTGGGCCATAGGCAGTCCCATCATTCCAATACCGATAAATCCTATTCTCTTTTATTCTGGCATGGTTACATCCCCTTATTTTTCTTATAAATATTTCCCGGCCAGCTGCTCCAAACGCTTTTTAGCAATATTTGGGTGCGAAACCTAAGTAAAAAACTTTTCATACCAAATGTCAATATATCACAGACGCGCCCAACTGGTCTCCTGTCATTTTTATACGACATTTTTTTGTCGCATCCAGAACATTTTGCCACAATAACTATTTATATGGAATCAATATAGGAAACTCTGCAAAAACATTCTAACTTATTGATAATATATTGTATTTATGGCAGATATGCCCCTTTAAGTAATGATGGCACTGGTTTTGCTTATATATTGAAATGGAGATACAAATTTTGCAATCAATGAATTCAGCTTTAGTCTTTGAATAGAACCATCGCACTTCAAATATGGAGGATTCATGCAAACCAATAAGGTCATCGTACGATTTAAAGACGGTATGATAATGAAAGGCAATACCAGTGACTTTTTCCCGAATAAGGTACGCTTTCATCTCAATCGTATGGACGGTAAGATAGAGGAAATTGATATCGAAACTTTAAAGGCGGTATTTTTCGTAAAGGGTTTCGAAGGCAATAAAGATTATCAAAAGAAATATGAAGATACGATCCATGGTGCAGGACGCAAGATCGAAGTAGAATTTACAGATGGTGAGTCTATTACCGGTTATGCCCTGGGTTATTCACCAGACCGTCACGGCTTTTTCATAACGCCAGCTGATTTGAGCAGTAACAATGAACGCATTTTTGTAGTAAGATCAGCCACAAAAAGTATTAAATTTCTCTAATACCACGAGATGTATGCAGGAAATCTTCCCGGTTTTGAAAAGATTCACAGTTATTTGTTATTTTTGGATTCCATTGCCTGCTGCAATTTTTCGGCCAAATCACTCTTGGGCAAAGGGGTTTCGGCCTCTGTAAATTTTTTCCAGGCGCCCTCGTCTTTTGCATCTCCCGGGGCAAGGGTAATTTTACGTTCATGGGAATGGATCTCCTCCACAGTTACGGCAAGCGAATCTCCTACTTTGAGTTGTTCTATCAATCCGGGCTTTTCGGCCTCCTTGATTTTCGATTTCGGCAGAAGCCCGGTGATGCCCGGAGCCAATGAAACAAAATAGCCGAACTTTTCTTTTTTTTCCAATGTTCCTTTAACGTCTGGCCAATACTAAATTTGTCCGACACCTCCAACCATGGGTCTCCCTGGGCATCTCGGATGCTAAGGGAGATCCGGCGCCCTTTTGCATCGAGTTCTTTGACCAGAACCGAAACCTTTTCACCCGGAGTTACAACATCTTCGGGGTTGATAACTCGCTTGACATAGCTCATCTCGCTGATATGAACCAAGCCCTCTATACCGGGGACGATTTCCACGAAAACACCAAATTTCATGCACCGGGTGACCTTTCCGATCAACTTGTCTCCCGGACGAATTTTTTCGGACACCGTATCCCAGGGGTCGCTGTCAAGCTGCCTCATGGACAGGGAAATTTTTTTCTGATTCTTTTTGTCATCGTCCGCTATGTCGATAACCTTGACCGTAACCGTATCATCGGGGCGGACAATCTCTTCGATCTTTTCCACCCGGGACCAATTCAGTTCGGAAATGTGAACCATGCCTTCGACGCCGGGGATCAGTTCAACAAATGCTCCGTAGGGCATAAGTTTAATAACCTTGCCCTTTAAAATATCGCCCTTCTTTAATGTACTGAAAAAGACTTCTTTTTCTTTTTCCATGGCCTGAGCAAGAAGTTTTCGGCGGGAGACGACGATATTTCTTCCGTTTTCTTCGAATTGGATAATCAAAAATTCATAGGTCTGTCCGACGTAACCTTCAGGTGCTTCGACATATTTTACATCGATCTGGCTCATGGGACAAAAGGCGCGTCTCTGAAGCACCTCCACGTTGAAACCACCTTTGCAGGTTTCAGTTATTTTTCCTTCAACAGGGATTGCGCTTTCAAATGCGTCATAAAGAATATCAAATCCTCCGATACCGGAAATTGCTTTTGATAAGCGCATTTCATGTTCATCAAGGGCCACCACATACAGTTCAATTTCATCGCCTTCACTAAAAGGCATATTTCCCTCGTCGTCTAAAAGTTCAGCGCGTTCAACGATTCCGTCAACCTTTGTTCCCGCATCCATAAAAACGGCATCTTTTCCGATGGAAATGATCTTTGCGGTTATTTTGTCTCCGATCTGGAGATCGTCTTTCATGCCAAAGCCGTAAGATTCTAAAAGTTCGGCGAAGCTTTCCTCTTCATTATCTTGTGGTTCGAAGCTTTCCTCTTCATTATCTGGTGTTTCATTGTTTAAGTCGTCTGACATGTCTCTTGCTCCAAAAAAAAGATTATTGGTTATTTGATCATGATGTGTTGCTTTGTTTTTAACTACAATATCGAATCGCTCGTAAATCCACCCCCCATTCTTACCATGAGGGACAAAATTACTTCATATCACAAAAACAAAATGAATAAAGTTATAATCGAATCGACCCTTCTGATTTTTCAATAATTATATAAAATATTCGGCAGCCATATCCTATCAGTATGACATTTTTTTGCCGCATGCAGAACACTTTGCCGCAACAACCATTTCAATAAAGGGAATAGGTGAAAACCGGGATGAGCTTCTAACCCATTAATAATATTTTTTAATTTAGAAAATAATGCCCCGGGATAAAGCTATGGCATTGGTTTTGCAACTTTTGCAGATATATAAAATGGAGGTGCAATTCAATGAAAGCAACAAATTCTGCCATGGTTTTTGAAGAGACCCATGTCGTTTCAAAAGAAGCGCTTGTGTCATTGGTTGACAAAGAAACAGTGGAAAGTCTCATGGAGCATTATGACGAGCCCAGCTTTTTTTTCAGAGGTGCCATTTTTGGTTTAATTTTATGTCTTCCTTTTTGGGCCGCTATATTCTGGTTCATTACCTGATAACCAGACCTATACTTGATTTGACAGAATCGAAAACCGAGTCACAACTTCGAAGGCGGCCGAGGAGTCCGCAACCTTTCCTCTTTGCCCTTCAATCATTTATGGGCGGTGATGAAGAGAAATTTAAGGAGCTATAATGTATCTTTCTCACTATAATTTAAAAGAAAAACCTTTTCAGATAAGCACTGACCCAAAATTTATCTGGTTTGGAGAGAAACACCGGGAAGCCCTTGCTGTTTTAGAATATGGTGTCATCGACAATAAAGGATTTCTCCTTATCACAGGCGACGTGGGTACCGGAAAAACAACACTTATCAATGCATTATTAAAGCGACTGGGTAATGATGTTGTTGTCGCCAACATAACCAACCCTATCCTGGAGGAACTAGACTTTTTCAATATCGTTGCGGATGAATTTAATATCAATAAACATTTCACCAATAAATCGGATTTTTTAATTCATTTTAGCCGCTTTTTAAATGATTGCTACACAAAAAAGAAAAAAGTC
>CAXMTB010000026.1:0-27211 GCA_964195835.1 uncultured Nitrospinaceae bacterium
ATACGGTTACTCCCCCGGGAAAATTGTTGTGAATAAGGGGGATACGGTTATTTTAAAACCAACCTCCATTGATGTTACCCATGGATTTCTTTTAGATGGATATCCCATTGATGCTGTTTTGAAACAACAAGGCCTGACATTTTTAAAGTATCAATGGAAGGATGACGACAACAAAATCCAGACAGATTGGGACAATGTTAAAGAAATCAAATTCAAGGCTGAAAAAGCCGGCAAGTTCACATTCCGGTGTACACAAACCTGCGGAAATCTCCATCCGTTTATGACCGGTGAACTGATTGTGAGGCCCAATTCTCCGTATCATCTTATGGTCTCACTATCTATATGGATCGTAATCAGCGGGTTGTTGCTGTTTCGAGTCAATCCCGAAATTCGTTTTGCCCGGTTCAAGCGTATCAACATCCTGGAGCGGCTGCCATGGCTCAAATACCTGGTTCAGCGCCGAAGTTTTCAATTCCTTATTCTGCTTCCCGGTTTCATTATTTTTTATTTGTTTATTTTAAGCAGCCTTTGGGGAAGCCCTGTGGGTAACAGGAACATCGCAATTATTTTTGTTTGGGTACTGTGGTGGTTTGCCCTTAAGGCCATTTTCGTTCCTCTGGGCGGCAGGATATGGTGTATGATATGTCCCCTGCCCGCTCCTGCCGAATGGATCAGCCGCAAACGTTTGGCCGCCGTCCGGTACATTCAAAAACCATTTAAAGGTCTGCACCATCGATTCGTCGGTTTTCAAAAAGACTGGCCCAAAATGATGCAAAATATGTGGCTTCAGAATTTTATTTTTCTGATAATGATCTCATTCGGAATGATTCTGATCACCCGTCCTGTGGCCACGTCGATTATGTTTCTGTTGATTCTGATGACGACCATCGTTCTTGCCTTTATATTTCGCCAAAGAGTATTTTGCCTGTATTTATGCCCGGTGGGAGGATTTTTGGGAAATTATTCTATGGCGTCCATGACGGAAATACGCGCTATAGACCCTGACGTTTGTAGAAAACATAAAGAGAAATGCTGTTATGTCGGTGCTCCAGGCGGCTGGGCCTGCCCCTGGAAACAGTACATCGGGAACATGAACCGAAATAATTACTGCGGATTTTGTATGGAATGTCTAAAAAGCTGTCCTAAAAACAATATTGGTATTTTTTTAAGACCGTTCGGTTCGGATCGAAAGTTAGAAGGCTATGATGAGATGATTAACGTTATGATTATGCTGGTGGTGGCGATTGCCTTCAGCATTACCATGTTGGGTCCCTGGGGCGTTATCAAATCGGCGGCCAACGTTACAGAAAGCATGCAGATCATTCCATTTCTGACATATCTTGCTGTGATCTGGCTCTCAGCCCTTGTTGTTTTCCCCGGCCTGTTTTTCCTGACGGCGAGACTCGCCAACCGTATTGTCGGGAAACCTGTGAGCAACCGTTTAATGACACTCCGACTTTCATATATTCTGATCCCTGTCGGCATCTTTTCATGGATAGCGTTCAGTCTGCCCTCCGTAATGGTCAACTATAATTATATTCTTTCGGTATTGTCCGATCCTCTTGGACTGGGCTGGGATATTTTCGGGACCGCAAATTATCCGTTTAGCCCCTATCACCCCGAATGGATCCCCATGATTCAGGGGACCCTTTTACTTATAGGGCTTTATTTGGGCTTAAGTCGAGGATTCCTTGCAATTAAAAATATAGTGAACGATCCTGTCAAAAGAGGAACGGCCATGATCCTTCCGTCTCTGTTTGCGCTTTTCGTGATCAATATATTACTGAAGCTTTATATGGGATGATATTTTACGTTTCGATTTTTTCTATGAAATATCCGGGTCGATCCTGTCCACCACCCGGCGGACATCCGGAAGGCATCATCTGCCTTTTGGGTTTTGTTGTAAACAATTACACCCCCCGGTCGTCTTTTCACCAAGAATCTTTTCCATGATCAGCGATTTTCCATGGTCTAAAAAATCCTGTTCGATGTCCGCAACAGTAAAGCCAAAACAATAACAAACAAAATCGTTCATATATTTTCCCTTTCTGTTAAGTCGAATTCATGCCATTATGTCTTCACCGTTCCAACCGATTTTATGAGTACTCAAGTTTCTATAACCTGGAACATTCAAAATTTGCTCCATGAGCTGGCCGCAGAACACAGGGCGACGCAAAAGAGAAAACGATAAAAGATGTAACAAATTGATTCAAAACAACTGCTGTAACTATGTCTATCTTTTAAGCAGTCGGTCGATTATCCCTTTTTTGGTTGGCGCAGGTTCCGGGAGCCCCAAATGTCGACAGATGGCTGCTTCTAGTTTATCTTCTTCAACATCAGATCCTTCGACGAGGATTTCATCCCCAACCATAATTGCAGGTGCCACCGGCAAATCCAGCGCAAAATACGCGTCGGTCATGTAGTCTTCTTTGGGTTTGGCCGTAATATCGATTTCAATATTGTATTTATTCCCCAGCCTGGGAATCATTTTTTTAAAATGCTTTCACGGTTTGCCGTTGGGCAAATTAAAAAAGAATCGAACTTTCAGCATTGCTTTCTCCTTGTGTTTGCAATTTAGTGTCTTAATCATGAATCCGGATCTGCTACTGCCATTAACTGTATTGATTTAAAATATGTCAATGGAAAATTACCCGCATGTAATGTTTATCTCATATCAAACGACATAATACTAAAAGCCGATTGACGACCACTTTAGTATCTGGTAACTCAATCCGTATCACTGATTTTGTTGACCTAAAAGGACGCTTCTCGGCCATCTTTTACTACCTGAAAGGGGGAGCTACCCCAACCGTATGAGATGATGGAGGTACCAACGATGAAATTTAACAATTTCCTGGCAGATATTTATTTTGGGCATTTTAACAAAGATATATTTCATGGATTCAAAGATTCTAAGGACGATGATCGCACGCGTAATTTTATTGAACACTATCTTGAAATCAGTCAACAGTATCCGCCCCGGCAACTGGAAGCCGCTGGCCGTGTGAGCTCGGAGCTTCTGGAAAAGTTGAAAACCATCGGTTTTTTCGGTCTAAATATTCCCTCAACCTATGGCGGTGCTGGGTTGAGCCTGCGCCGGTATCTGAAAGTCGTGGAGGTGGTCGCCACCCAGAGTCTGGCCCTGGGATTTACATCGCTTGCACATCTTTCCATCGGGGTAAAGGGAATTGTATTGTTCGGCAATGAGCAGCAGAAGCAACATTATCTATCCAAGGCGGCCTCCGGGGAGATGATTTTCTCCTATGCCTTGACCGAACCGAAACGCGGATCCGATGCCAAACACATCGAAACCACGGCAACGCTGTCTGATGACGGTGAATACTATATTCTTAACGGCAGCAAAGCGTATATCACCAACGCCAATTATGCCCAGGCCATGACCGTTTTTGCCCAAATGGATCCCCAGCATCCGGGGTTTATGGGTGCTTTTATCGTTGAAACCGGTTGGGAGGGGGTCAAGATCGGTAAAGACATTCCAAAAATGGGGCTAAAAGCCAGTTCTACGGCTGCCGTTCATTTTAAGGATGTCCGAGTTCCAAAACAAAATCTGCTTGGTTCGCCCGGAGACGGCTTCAAGGTTGCCATGACGATTCTTAACTACGGACGACTGGCACTGGGAGCCGCCTCAGTCGGGATTCTCAACCAGGCGGTGGAAGATATGCTCAAGCGTTCTAAGAACCGGGTTCAGTTCGGCCGACCCATTCAAAACTACGAACTGATTCAGGAAAAAATCGTGACAGCCCGCGTCAATGCTTCGGTGGTCTCGACAATAACGGCATTTACGGCGGCAATGCTTGATAAAAACCCTTTGGCGCCGGTGGCCATTGAAAGCTCGCATTGTAAACTGTTCGGCACCACCCGTGCCTGGAATGCGCTTTACGATGCCCAGCAGGTGGCCGGTGGGTCCGGCTATCTGACTACCCAGTCCTATGAAATGCGCATGCGCGATTTTCGGGTAACCACCATTTTTGAAGGTACCACCGAAATTCATTCCATTTATCCGGCGCTTTTTGTTATTCGAGCCCTTACCAAACAAATTCAAAAAGCGTATCCCGGTAAAATCGCACAGTTTCGTCAATTGCTTAAAATGCTTTTTCGTCGAAGCAACTGGAAAATGAGATTCCGGCATCGCCGCATGAACCATGCCATACGAATGGCAAGATCCCTTGCACGACGCATCCGTTTTTTGATTCTCGTCGGCCTTATGATTTACGGCCGCAAAATTACGGAAAAGCAATTTTATCTGCGTCGGATTACCTTTCTGAGTTTTTACCTCTACGGTCTGCTGGCCCTAACGGCACGCCTTTCATCGAAGCAAAAGGATGGAAGCGATCTATCGGAAGATATGGATATTTTGGCCTACTTAATGGAAGAGGCCCGTTCCTATCAACGACACAACGGGACCATCCATGGATCCATCAGAGAACGTCTTCACAAACGTGTTTTTCGACATCTATCGTCGACTTAAAATTTCTCATTAATTTTCATGCAAGATTCAGGTGAAATATCATTAGAGGAAGACAAGGTTTAAAAGTCGAGTTCTCTATTCAATTTCACATGAGTCACCACATTAAAATCCCTCCAAACCATCCCATTCCCCAATTACCCATCCTACCGGGCCCCAGGTTCCAACCGCCATATCGTCCGGTCTGAGCCAAAGTTTGACGCCAGGGTCATAAGATAGGTCTCAGTTCATTTGCCAAATTGCGAAAATTTATGACCCGTAGAAGGAGTGGGTATTTTCTACACGCAACACGAAAGATATCGGTGAACACGGGTAAAAAATATGCACTTCAGATTTGACCTGATAGTAGATCTTTGGCCCCTGTTATTGTCGGTTCATTTTTTTTAATATGTTATTTCAAAACGTTATCCTTTAAACATTTTTTTAAAAAATACTCTGGCACGCGGTTTGCTCTTAATAGAAGTCAAAATAATGCGAAAGCATTAAACCATACACCGGAGGTGATCATTATGGAAACATCATTGATAACAGTTTTTGCAAGTTTGTCTATCGTCTTGGGTTTAATGGTCGGATTTGGAACATTGTCCGTCGTCAGAGGAGTATTTACTTTTCTGATGTTTATCGGGCTGGCCTTGTCTGGAATCTTAAATACTGCAGGAGTAAATATGATATTATCTTACTTTTTGGGCCAGTTGATTATCATGGGAACAACCTATCTATTTCTCAGGACAATGTATCCGGACGCGCTGGTAAAAGTCAGAAAGGAATTTCAGACAGGCCCAGCCAGCTGTCATTGATATGTTTAAGGAGGCATTAAAATGAAAAAAATAAATGCTTATAAAATAGTTGTTGGTTTTATTGTATCGGTCGCCCTGATCGTGCCCGGAACGGTAATCGCCAAGACTCACATAACAACACTCAAGGGAACCATCGAAGGTGCACTTTGCGTACTCAATGGCAAGAAGTGCCCTCCGGATGATCTTGATGCCCACCTTCTGATCGAGAACAACTTCGTTCTTCTTGCTTCTGACGGCAAGTACTACTACCTGCCGAATCTTAGCCGGAAAGTGAAGCTAAGATATGTTACTAAAGATGTCCGGATCACCGGAAAGGTAAAAGACGAAAGCATTATTGTGGACACATTGGAGGCCAAAGAAGGCGGCAAATATAAGCTCGTATGGTCCGAGAAGAAGCAAAAACGGGAGTTTATTAACTATTTCGAAACACTGCCGGCAGGGTAACCCAGGTGCCCACTGGAATCAAAAGATATAAAAATCGAGGAGGTGAAAATAATGAAACGCTTTATGAAACCCAGAACAGCAAACTGCAGTGAGGGGTGCTCACTTAAGTCCCGGGCATGACGTTAAACGGCCCTCTTACTAGAATCATTCGCGACATCAAACGTTCGCTATTAAAATCAACATAAGGGTAATTTTAAAATAAGGAAATACAAAAATGAAGACGATTTTTACAAGCAAAACACTTATTATCATAACGGTGGTAACCGTTCTTGGATTCGGAGCCTATGCTTTTGCCGACTGGGGTATGGGACCCGGTATGATGGATGGATGGGGGCATCACGGAGGTTGGAATAATTCCGGATACGGCCCTATGGCAGGAAACCTGAGTGATAATGAGTTGATTCAGATGAACAAGGAACGCTCGGAATTTTTTAAGGCAACCGAAAACCTTAGGCAAGACCTTTACCCCAAACAGCTTGAACTGAGAAGTGAACTTGCCAAAGAGAATCCAGATTCTAAAAGAGCCTCAAGTTTGCAAAATGACATATCCAAGCTCCAGGCCCATCTGGATCAAAAACGGATCGATCATATGATTGAAATGAGAAAAATCAATCCAAACGCCGGCAGGGGATTCATGGGCAGAGGTGGAATGGGTTACGGTTCCAGCCCGGGCGGTTATTGCTCGCGATAAAGATTAACCATAAAATTTCACTTTTTAATTTGAGGCAGCTCTCTCGAGGGCTGCCTTTCGATTTTTTTTATTACCACCTGAAATTTACCCACATTCACATTTTCGGTATGAACGCAATCTTTATTCTCATGGGAATTCTTGTTCTTTTTCTCGAAGTTAGCCAAAGAATTCGAATCTGGGGCATCCTTGACTTTCGCTATTAGGGTAAAAGATTAAGTCACCGAAACAAGCGTATCCACATACTGATCAAAACCCGATTCACCGTTATCCGCTGAATAATTATTATCCACCTGTATCGTCTCCCGAGGAAAAACCGTATACTTAATATCCACTCTTTACCGCCTCATATTAGGGAATCTAAATGCTCAAAATTCACAAGGCAAATAATATGCGTTAAATTAGAAGGTTGAAAAAATACTACAACGTGGCATGGTCATTGCTTTAACTTTAGCTTAAGACAAAAAAACCATTAAGGAGGTCTATCATGGTAAAATCAACATCCCCGAAGCAAATCTTCATAGACCCGGTCTGTTTTATGAAAGTGGCACCAGACAAGAAAGACTTTAGGTTTACTCATAAGATGCGCACCTACTATTTCTGTGCAGAGTCCTGTCGAAAGGCTTTTGAAGCAAACCCTGACAAATATCTGGAGCCAAAGTCGTCAAAGCGTAAAGGATTGTGGGGACGCTATCTTGAGAGGTTGAACAAGGTTACCGGAGGCAGAGCTCCACAATGTCATTAATCCAAAATAAAATTCGAACTATTGATTTGTTTCGCAGTTCGATATTCGAGTTTCGAATTTCCGGCCGGTCAGACTGTTAGAAGTTCTGCGAATTAAATATTGATTGAACTCAACAGAAGTGTGTCATGGTCAGGTCTAATTGAAAGGAGGTGACAACGATGAAGCGATTTATGATACCACGGATCGCTCACTGCGGCAGTGGGCACTGACTCCAGTCCCGGGCATGACGTTAAACTGCCCGAATAAGCATAGGCGTCCGGCAAGTGTTTTTAAAGAAAAGGAATATAAATGCTGAAATCAATCATTAAAAAAATCAAGCAAAACCCCTTTTTGGCTATGGTTCTTTGCTGCGCACTTCCATTTGTCGCCATTTTTGTATTCTCTTCTCTTGGACTTATAGGAATTTTGGGGAAGTATGGAGTATATGCCTTGATTCTGCTTTGTCCTTTAGCCCATATATGGATGATGCGGGGCATGTTTCGCGCTCCTGAAGATCCCAGGGAACCACAAAGGATCAAAGAGATAGAACACAAATGATTAAATCAATGTGTGGATGGAGTGATCAAGAGAGAACCCGGCTTTGAGTTACCCATGAGTGGGCGATAGAAAACAATGAAGCCATAGAACAGCATAGCAGGTGCGCTACATTAATTTCTCGGAGCATGAAAAAAACATTTGTAAAATCAGTTATGTTTTTAATCCTTTTAAGCCTAATTGTATCGTGTACGTACTCGAAATCAATACAGACTGAAACCGGTCGGGGGGCTGACCCGTTGTCTTTAATGACCCGCTTTTACCGGGGGCCATTGAATCATCTCTCTGCCGTCAGGTACGGCGAATGCCCCATGTATCCGTCAGATTCCGAATACAGCTTACAAAGCATTCAAAAACACGGCATGTTGGTAGGATGGATAATGGCAATGGACCGCTTGATGCGTTGCGGCCGCGATGAAACAAGATTGTCGCCTGAGGTTTTCATTAACGGCAAGTGGAAAACTTATGACCCAGTGGAAAAAAACGATTATTGGTGGAGTGATAAATAGAGACCATCGTTTCCGGAAGCTAACATCTCGGATGCCGTCCTGCCAACCAAAGACGATGAGCGCTCCTAAAACCAGGGGGAACAATTAAAGAAGATCATCAACAGGTGATGCCTGATGCTTTTCACAGGAATAACTCATGGTTAAAAATGATAGCTTGATAAAAGGATCCATAACACTTTTTTATCTATTAATCGGATTAGAAATTGTCATTATGATCAGCCCTTTTGCGGGCTATTTCTATGCCGGGTATGGACCGCTGCTCGATTTTCTCTATGGGATCAAAACAACCGCCTGGTTAACGGGATTTTTTCTGCCTCACGCCGTCGTCGCAAAAAACACCTCGCTCAATTTTTTGAATTCCTTGGGCCGGAGCCTTTTTTCCTTTGGACTCATTGCTTTTTTTATTGGAGCGGTGCAAATTTACGCAGCAAAAATCCGCCGTAAAGGCTTCGTTTCCTCCATACTGTACCGTTGGGTGCGTCATCCACAATATCTGTTTCTCGCCTTATCAGGACTGGGGCTGTTGCTATTCTGGCCCCGATTTATAATTCTTATTCTCTATATCAGCATGTTGTTTGTCTACTACATCCTGGCCAAAAACGAAGAGGATAGAATGCTGAAACAACATGGCGACAGCTACGCTACGTACATGCAGCGTACCGCTATGTTCGTGCCCGGAGAACCCGGCAAAAAAATCTTTCGCGTTTTTTTGGGCTGGATCAAATCTCCGCACTTGGCACTGGCAGTGGGCTATGGATTAATACTGTTTTTTGCGATTCTGGTGGCATTCGGCTTGCGTCGTTATACAATTTCTCAAATTTCTAATATTTATTTGCCGGAGAAAAAGATAACGGCGGTTTCGATTTTCCCGCGCTCCGATCAAGCGATGAAAGATGCTTTGGATATTGTCTATGAAGACAGCCGTATTGCATCCATTCTTTCTGAGTACCAGCAGGTGGAAGGCCATAAAGGTTTTCTGGTTCATTTGATGCCTGCCCACTACATGATGCAAGGGCTTTTTGTAAAGCCTTTTAACTCGGAAGAGAAACCTGTCAGAAGATCCTCATGGAAAAATGTGGTAGGTTTTGTTTTTCCATTTCTCAGCCATCACAATCATAAAGAGATGATGGGGAGAATGAATAGCGACGGTGTGCGTTTGATCTTTTCACAACTCACATGGCCTGATGGAAAACACGCACCTGCAGATGAAGCCTTGAACTTTTCAGTAAAACATCTACCGTTGCTAAAAGTAGATGTTGATCTTAAAAATCGTTCTGTGCTGGAGGTGGAAAAGACTCTCAAACGAAATCTTTGGGGGCGAATGCCGATGCCGGCGTTTTGACCAATGCAAAGAAACGCAGGCTTATTAAATCGAGAAAATTCCTTTAAAAATGGTCTTCGTTGCCTTATGCTCCGCGGCCATCTTTTGAAGGCTGAGTTTGAAACCAAAAAAAGGAACCTGCAATGAGAAAAGCATTGATTGGTGCATTCAGCTACCTGTTGATTGTTACTTGTTCAGCCTGGGGTCAGGATGCCATGTACTTCTATAATCTTGGTCTAAAAAGCTCCATAACTCCAACAAAAATTAAATACTTTACCAAGGCTTTGGAATTGGATCCCGGACTGTCTGCAGCCTATAAAAAGCGAGGCATACTTTACTATTTTCAGGAGGAATACACCGAAGCAATTAACGATTTGCATAGGGTTATCGAACTGAAACCTTTTGAATCGGAAGCACACCTGATGCTCGGCTTAGCCTATATGGAAAAAGGGGACGTTGATGAAGCCGTTGCCAATTTGAATCGTGCAATAGAGTTGGATCCGAAACTTGCCGACGCATACAGCTATCGGTCGGAACTTTATCGATTAAAAGGAATGATCGAGAATGCCATCGAAGACGCTACCAGGGCTATTGAACTTGGCGGCAGCGAGCCGATCATCGGTAGGGCCTATGCGGTTCGGGCCAAGGCCTACAGGGAACTGGGCCGGAGCGAACAGGCTGAAGCAGATTTCAAGAAAGCATCAAAGTTAGACCCCGAATACTATATGTACAGCATGCTGACATCCACTGAATTGCTTGCAGGCTGGGCAAGTGAATCCAGCAGCCTAAAAAATGTCGGCTGGATGGGCGCTGCCCTGATTGTCACCCTTTTGTTCGTAGTCATCTTCAAACTGACCATATCAGCCCCTAAAAAAGACGACGACAATTGAAAGGAAATCTTAACTGCGATGTATAATTTTTATCCACCTGGGTAGCCTCTCAGAACACAAATGGAAATCCTGAGAAATACTTAAAAGTAAAGACACCCAAGCGGAAAGGCTGGTGGGGTCGATATCTTGAGAGGCTGAACAAGGTTACCATTGATAAACCACCTGAATGCTGCTCCTAATGTACATAAAAATACATTAAATATTATTAGGGAGTTTTATATAGTTCCGAAAACAATAAGTGGCGTCTCGGAAACGATGGTTACGACCGAGAAATTGAGGATCGTTTCAAATGGAGTCCTAAATGCCACCTTAATCTTTAAATGAAAGAAAGGAGTAATAAATTCGACTTCAGAGAAAAAAAAGACAAGCTTATTGCTAAATTGCTTACAAAATATCCGTCGTTGTTTAGAAAATGGGTTCATCGCTCAGAATTCATAGAATTTTCCGATTCTCCATGGACTCAATTTGACAGTGATATCTCAAAATGCCGCCTGGCACTGGTTACCACCGGCGGCGTGCATCTTAGGTCACAAAAACCCTTTAATATGAAGGACCCTGCAGGCGATCCGACATTTAGGGAAATTCCGGCAGACACACTACCCGCAGATTTAACAATAACTCATAATTACTATGACCATGCCGATGCCGATAAAGATGTCAATATTGTCTTCCCGATAGAGCGAGTTCAGGAACTAAAGCAATCCGGTGAGATCGGTGACGTAAATTATCGGCACTTTTCTTTCATGGGGCACATCATGCATCATCACATTAAAACTCTTATGAAAGAAACGGCGCCACAAATTGCAGCAGCTTTAAAATCGGATAAAGTAGATATCGTGATTTTAACCCCTGCCTGAGGTATCTGCAATCAGTCCGTGGGGCTGATCCAGCGAACTATAGAGGCATCGGGGATTGCTACCATTTCAATCAGCCTGTCCAAAGATATCAGCCAAAAGGTTTTACCCCCGCGAGCCGTTTACTCCGGCTTTCCTCTCGGCCATCCGATCGGTTTTCCCGGGGAAACCTTTCGTCAAAAACAGATTCTACGCATGTTATTAAAATATCTGAAAAAAATTAATTCACCAGGCACCATTGCAGACCTTGATTTGACCGAAAGCGACGATTACTCTGTTTCCTGCGACATCTGTGCGTTTGGTTAATGGTAAATAATTTCTGTTGATTATATAAAGATATCTGGACGAGAGTATACGGTAACAATTCATTCAGTCAGACAATGATAAGGATGATACTTCGTAGATTTCTACAGGATCTTTTATGTTTTTTAAAGGAATTTTACCGATGCTATTGAGTGGGTAGTCCTTTTCAACTCTTCGGGCCGTTTCCTCACCCAGTAAAATCTGACCATTTTGGGCATAATCTGACAGGCGGGCAGCCAAAATGGTGACCGGCCCGGATGCGGTAAATGTCCATCTCTCCTCTTCACTTCCTCTCATCTTGGTCGATCCCAGATAAACCTTTCCGGAATGTATACCGATGTTTACCTTAATGCTGAATTTATCCGGATCGTTATCGGTAGATAATTGCCGACATTGTTCTTGAATATTTAGAGCGGTCTTCACAGCATTTTGAGCATGTTTGATAGGGTCGGAATCCAGGAAAATAACCATCATTCCATCTCCGGCGGTTTCGTTAATGTCCCCTCCCTTGTTCTGAATGAGTTTAAAAAACAATGAAAAATAGAATTCGATCGTCCGATTGATCGTTTCCTGCGAGTACTGCTCTTGTAAAAGGGTAAAGCCCTCGATATCGAGAAACAGAACCGAGGCATCTTGGATGTATTTATCCAGCAAGCCCTTTTTCTCCGGATCTTTTTCAATGACATTTTTCGCAGTTTGTGGAACGAAACGGCTCAGCACCCGTTTGATTTTAAGGAGCCTTTCAATGGAAAGATTGGCCAATTCATAGCGTTGTATCATTCCAAGAAATACGATAATCAGTATACCAATGAACAAAAACACTGCGCCGGTCCCGACAGTCTGAATCACCATGTCGCGATAGTGCCGAGTAAACAACGACCCATCCATACCGACTAAAAACCAACCGGGTTTAGGTGCATCTTTGTGTTGACCCATCATTGCGGGTTTACTCTTCATGAAAGTGGCATGATGCGTCATGTGTTCTTCGGTGGACACCAGCTCCCGCTTGGCTTTATAGGAAATCAAATTAATGCTTTTTGTTTTCTCAAGGATTTTTCCATCCTTGAGCTCGAGAACATCATACGTTTTTAAGAGACGAAGTCCACCAGGTGGATCACTTTGAGCGATGATATTCCCATCTTCGTCCAGAATTGCCAGAAATAGAATGAATTTGCTTTTGAGGGCCAGATCGATCAGGCTGTCATACGTTTCTGAACCCATATGAGCCATGACGCCGTGGCCGAAACGCACGGTATTGACCACGAAGGTTTTGTTTTCCTCATTGATCACTTCGGTAAAGCTCTTGCCTCCACGAATGATTTTTAATGATGTAATGGTGAGCGTAACGGATAGGGTAACACTCGCCAAGATCACCAGCCAAAGATAAAGCCTGGGTCGAGTTTTTTTTTTCATCACTTTTTTAATCTCCATTTTTTCCACAATCCATAGATCGCCGAGACCACTGTAAAGGCGAAAATCTTGGTGCTTAGCACGAAACTGAAAGACGTTGCTTCATTTTGATCATTTTCCTATCTTCTTCCATTTATAATCCATCATCCATCGCTCTTATTTGCGCTATATACGCCTGACGATTTTCACCAGAAATCTGCTATTCATGGGGATACCAGAACTTAAAAAGATGTTTTTCACCATCGATTTTCACCAGGCAAATGACCCCGTATTTACCCTTTATGCTGAAGGTAAAATTGGCGGCAAAGATTCCGTTGTAATTTTTCAGGCCGTTGGTCTGCTCGCTCTTATCCGGTCCCATCACTTTAATCTTTCCGACAACATCTTTAACCATCTGGTTCCCGCTGTTGTCATACAGCTTTACCATAACGTGATGGGTGGCGCCATCGGGATCTTTCATGTTCATGCTGACCAGGCTCATGATCTGAAACTCTGCCCGGATATGTTTAACGACCACCTCTTGTTTAAATGCACCTGTCGGACTGGTGTGTTCCATTTTGGTTGGAGCAGGCATGTTTGCTTTTCCATGCTCTTCCTGGGCTGTGCCTGCGGTTGCCAGATTTGACGAAACCGAACATATAAATAAAAACATTGCAAGTAATGACATTATTTTTTTCATGATAACTTCTCCTTCTTATCTTTTATTCACTGTCCTTCTGAACGGAATGATCCTTTGGTAAATTCCATTCCTTCCAAAGCCCATAGATAGCCGGAACCACCAAAAGGGTGAGGATGGTTGCGCTTACCATACCGCCGACCATGGGTGTCGCGATACGCTTCATGACCTCCGATCCTGTGCCGTGACCCCACATGATGGGCATCAGTCCGGCCATAATGGCCACCGCCGTCATCATGATCGGCCGCACCCGCAACGCAGCGCCTTCCTCGATGGCCTGGTACAGAAGTTCTCGGTTAAAGTTTTCTTTATACTGGGATGTAAACTTTTTGTAGGACAGGTCCAGATAAACCAACAAAATCACCCCGATCTCGGTGGCAACGCCCGCCAGAGCGATGAACCCCACCCCAACGGCGACGCTCATGTTGTAATCCAGCAAATACATGAGCCACAGGCCGCCGGTAAGAGAGAACGGTACACTCAGCATCACGATGAGGCTCTCGGTGACATTTTTAAAATTAAAATACAGCAGCAAGAAGATAATGACCAGGGTCATCGGCACCACAATCATGAGACGTTTCTGGGCTCGCACCATATATTCGTACTGGCCGCTCCAGATCATGCTGTAGCCGGGAGGCAGTTCAATTTTATCATGAACGATCTGCTGGGCTTTTTTGACATAGGTCCCTATATCGATGCCGGTAATATCTATATAAATCCAGGCGGTGTTTCGAGCGTTCTCGCTTTTAATCACCGGCGGTCCTTTGATGATGCGGATATCGGCCAACTGTGTTATCGGCACTTGGGCGCCTGTTGGTGTCGGCACCAGGATGCGTCTTAATTTTTCAGGTGTATCCCGAAGTTCGCTCCCGTAACGAAGATTCACCGGATAGCGTTCCAATCCTTCGACGGTCTGGGTAATGTTCATTCCCCCGATAGCGCTCATGATGATATCCTGGACATCGCCCACGGTCAGACCGTAACGGGCGGCTTCTGTGCGTTTGATCCGAAAATCTAAAAAATTTCCACCGGTGACCCGTTCCGAATAGACGCTGAGGGTTCCGGGCACCTCCCGCATGACCGCTTCGATCTTTACTCCCAGGTCGCTTAAGACCTGCAGGTCTTCACCCATCAGCTTTATGCCCACCGGTGTCTTTATCCCGGTGGAAAGCATGTCGATACGGGTTTTGATCGGCATGGTCCAGGCATTGGTCAAACCCGGAAACTGGATGGCTTTATCGAGTTCCATCACCAGTTTCTCTGTGGTCATTCCCTCACGCCACTCGGACTCGGGTTTAAGCATGATGGTTGTCTCTATCATAGAAAGGGGCGCAGGATCTGTGGCCGTCTCGGCCCGGCCGATTTTGCCAAATACATGGTGAACTTCGGGGAAGGTGGCAATAATGCGGTCGGTCTGCTGCAAAAGCTCCTTGGCCTTGGTCACCGAAATTCCCGGAAGGGTTGTGGGCATATAGAGCAAATCGCCTTCGTTTAACGGCGGCATAAACTCGGAACCGATGCGCTTCCAGGGGATATAACTGACGGCCAGGACCCCCACGGCTATCAGGATCACCAGGATTTTGGCTTTCAGCACCAGCTTAATAACAGGATGATATATCCAGACAAGAAATCGGTTGACGGGGTTTTTATGCTCGGGCCGGATCTTGCCGCGAACCAGATAGCCCATCATTACCGGCACGATGGTCACCGCCAGCAGCGCAGAGCCCATCATGGCGTAGGTCTTGGTAAAGGCCAGCGGACGGAAAAGCCGCCCTTCCTGGGCTTCCAGGGTGAACACCGGCAGGAAGCTAACGGCGATGATCAAAAGGGAAAAGAACAAAGACGGCCCCACCTCCTTGGCGGCATCCGTGATCAAATCCCAGTGAGGTTTTTTGCCGCCGTCGTGCTCGATGTGCTTGTGGGCGTTTTCGATCATAACAATGGCCGCGTCCACCATGGCGCCGACAGCAATAGCGATGCCTCCCAAGCTCATGATGTTGGCGTTGATCCCCTGCCGTTCCATAATGATAACACTGATCAGCACGCCCACCGGCAGGGTAAAAATGCCCACAAAAGCACTGCGGAAGTGAAGCAGGAAAACGATGCAAACCAGCGCCACAATAACACTTTCCTCAATGAGCGTCTTTTTCAAATTGTCCACGGCCCGCAGAATCAGGCCCGACCGGTCGTAGACGCTTTTAATTTGAACGCCTTCGGGCAATCCCGATTTGAGCTGTTCCAGCCGTTTTTTGACATTTTCGATAACCTGCAGGGCATTTTCTCCGAACCGCATAATCACAACACCGCCGACGACCTCGCCGGTACCGTTATAGTCAGCGATCCCTCGGCGTAACTCCGGGCCGATCTTGATGGTGGCAACATTTCTCAGCAGGATCGGCGTACCTCGCTTTTCCACCCTTAAGGGGATGTTGTTGAGATCTTCAACACCTTTGATATAGCCTAATCCCCGGACCATAAACTCGGTTTCGCCCATCTCGACGAGTTTGCCGCCCACGTCTTTATTGCTTCGCTGAACGGCCATTTTGATCTTTTGAAGGGAAATGTTGTATGCCCGCAGCTTGTTGGGATCAACGATCACTTGGTACTGCTTGACATAACCGCCGATGGAGGCCACTTCGGAAACGCCGGGGACACTGGCAAGTTCGTAACGCAAAAACCAGTCCTGGATCGAGCGCAGCTGGGCCAGATCATGCCGGTCACTTTCCAGCGTATATTCATAAACCCAGCCCACACCGGTGGCATCAGGTCCCAGAGACGGCGTCACTCCTTGCGGCAGGC
This sequence comes from uncultured Nitrospinaceae bacterium, assembly GCA_964195835.1. Classification (GTDB taxonomy): domain Bacteria; phylum Desulfobacterota; class Desulfobacteria; order Desulfobacterales; family UBA11574; genus UBA11574. The sequence goes on from CAXMTB010000026.1 coordinate 16,457, forward strand.
GCCCGGCAACAAAGTTCAGATATTCCAACACCCGGCTGCGGGCCCAGTAGAGATCGGTGCCGTCTTCAAAAATGATATAGACAAAAGAAAGGCCGAAAAACGAATAGCCACGAACTACTTTGGCATACGGCACCGAAAGCATGGCGGTTGTCAATGGATAGGTAACCTGGTCTTCCACCACCTGGGGCGCTTGACCGGAATATTTGGTAAAAATGATGACCTGAACGTCGGAGAGATCCGGGATGGCGTCCAGTGGCATCCGCAACATGGCGTAAATTCCGGCCGCAATGACAAACAAGGTCATCAAAATGACCAAAAATTTATTTTTTACGGAAAGTTCTATGATTTTCTCTATCATTTCCGAGTCCTATTTCCAATATCGAGTTTTAACAGACTTATTAAAGGCTTATATTCTGAAATTGACAAACGGTTAAGGGTTCTGCTTTTTTGAAGTTGTGGGCACATCATCCATGTTCAAACCCGACATGTCGAGATCGTTGTCTTCCATTTGCATGGTTTGGGTGTCAGTTGTTGGCGAGCTCTGCTGCCGAACTTCCAGCATTTTTTGAATGGCTTCGCTCAAACGGCTTTCCGAATCCAGCAAGAACTGACCAGATATCACAATCTGTTCGTTTTCATCCAAACCCTCAAGCACCTCAAATTCATCGTCATTCCCCTCCATGCCGAGCTTGACCTCACGCGGCTGAAATTTGCCCTTACCAAGGGAAATGAAGACTATCTTGCGAACACCGCTGTCAATCACCGCTTCTTGTGGGATAACCAGACTGTCTCCGGACATGCGAGGGTTGAGGTAGATATTTGCGTACATGCCGGGCTTGAGTCGATATCTCAAGTTTTCAAACTCCAGCCGCAACTTGGCCGTCCGGGTCTTTTCATCCATGTACGGGTATACATACAGAACCTTACCCTTAAAGCGCATACCTGGTATGTACGAAAGCTCCATTTCCGCAGGCATGCCGTTGCGAACCCAAGGCAGCTCATACTCATAGACATCTGCCAGTACCCAAACCGAGGAAAGATCGGCAATGGTGTAAAGCCTTTCGCCCTCTTTAACATATTGCCCTTCAAAGGCCTTTTTATCGATCACTGTGCCACCTATGGGCGCGTGAATGGTCATATGGGTCTTGACTTTTCTATTCCTTTCTATTTCATCGATCTGATTTTTGTTAATACCCCAGAGAAGCAGCCGCATCTTGGTCGCTTCTACAAGATGACTCGCGGATCTAAGGGACTCCTGGTTGCCCAGTTTCCATAGCTTCCCTCTAGTTTCAAGGGCAAGGATGAGTTCTTGCTGAGTGGAAACCAGTGCCGGGCTGTATAACTCAGCCAGGGGATCCCCTTTTCTGACCTCCACCCCGGTGAAATCCACGTAGAGCTTGTCAATCCGACCACCGACCCATGCGGAAACCACTTTCATGTGCCTCTCGTCATAGGCAACCGTACCATACGCTCGAATGTTACGGACAAGTGCTTTGCGTTTCACTCGAGCCAGACGTACGCCCATATTCTGAATGGTCACCGGATCGATACGGATAACGGATGAAGGAACCTTCTCCTCCCCTTCCTCCCCATAAACAGGAACCAGCTCCATACCCATTGGGGATTTCCCCGGTTCGTTCCGGATGTAAGTCGGGTCCATGGGTGCCGTCCAGTATTTGATTTTTTTGCCGGTCTTTGGATGGATCATTCCGGCCTTATAACCTTTCTCAGCTGCGAAAACCTCTTTTATTGCAAGGGACGACCTGTGTAATCCCATGGGTTCATTGCCGATATGGAAACCCAACCCTCCCAAAGGGGTAATTAGTATGGATATAAACGCTATGATAATAAAACGTTTCATCTTATTTCCTCCTTAAAAGCTCTATCGAGGCTTTTTTCATAATCATTCCTCCCTGACTTCAGGGGGTCCCTCTGCGGGAAGATACTCAGGCAGTTCGATACCCACAGCCCTCTCCATGTCGGCAATGCGTTTCACGTAATCAGTATAAGATTTCCAGTAGTCAAATTGGATTTTCAAAAGAACTCTTTCGGCATCCAGAAGATCGAGAAAATTTACAACGCCGGTGATGTAGCCTATTTCAGCTGATTTCAATGACTGTTCGGCTTGAGGTATTAGAACATTCCGGTAAAGGTCAGATGTTTCGCGCGCTGTCTCAATTTTGAAAAGATTGTCTTCAATTTCAAACAAGGTCTGATTTAGGATGCTCTTGTACGCGTGTTTTTGGGCCGTGACCATTTTGGTGGCACTTTGGACTTGAGAAGACAGTTTTTTTCGCCAAATAGGAACATTTACGCTGAACATAACGTTAAAGGCATCTTGACCATTATCGCTGAACATCAACGGCCCTTCATCTATTTCGATATAGTTGGCCCCAATGGTCAGATCAGGATAGTAATCCTTTTTGGCCAAAATTAGTGCTCGATCACTCTTTTCGATCCAGGCGTCCCCCATTTTGAGTTCCGGACGATGATCTCGGGCAATTCTAACCAGTTGCTGTTTGATATAGAAAAAATCTCTGAACTCTGGTTGCACGGGCTTTTTCACCGGATGGTCAGACGGCCTGTCCAGCAACGAATTGAGCCGCGCTTCCACCGTTTTTTTTCTGTTCAACAGAGTTAGACGCCGATCTTTCAACCTGTTTATTTCCACCTGGACCTTTAATATATTCTGCTGACTCCCCTTTCCGGTTTCATATTTGATCGTGGCAATCTGTTCGAATCTTTTTAGAATTTCCTTTTCGTTATCGGTAATATCAATAATTCTAAATAGATAGAAAAGCTCATAATAAGTCATTTTGATACGACGGACAACTTCCTGTTGAACAGTTTCATAGGACGCCTTTAAGGCTTCTGCTTCTTTTGTTGCTATTTCTGTCTTAAGACCCCTTTTCCCATAAAAGGGAAGCTTTTGTTTCAAGCCGTAAGCCCTTTTTATAGGACCGACCCTCGTTTCCACACTCTCAACATATTGGTTAAAGGAAAGCTGCGGATCCGGAAGCGCCCCGCGAGCGCCTATGATGTCTTGTGCGCTTTGCCACTTTTTTTTGGCAACGATTATCTCGGGATTTCTTTCTGTGGCCTCTTTGAGAAGTTCCTGTAAATCGAACATTTCCGGAGCATCCATAGGAGCCTTATCAACTGCTTTCACAAAAGGTATTTTGAGAAATAGAAGCAGTAAACATTGTATTAATAAAAAAACCGTGAGTCTCTTCATGTTGTCCTCCATTTACTCTTGCTCTTGGCAAGTCTTAACACCTTTTATTTTGGCCTTATTTGACAGAATGACCACATGTTGCCGATTCCGCCAAGCATTTCGACCCATCCTCTGAATCTGTCTTTACGAACGCCTTCAATCATTTTTGGGTTATAGAGAGGGTAATACGGGACATCCTGCATAATGATATTTTGCATATTCCAAACCAGTTTTTTTCTTCTTTCGATATTCATAGCGCTGGCAGACTCGTCGGAAATCCTGTCGTAATAAGGGTTCTTGTAACCGCTCATATTCCAGCCACTTAGTTTATCATTTCTGGAGTGAAAAAAAGTTCTCAGATAATCCGGGTCCAAAGAAAGTTTGCCGTAACCCAGAACAAAAAGATCAAATTGATGGCGGTCTTTGACTTGTTGAATCAAGGAGCCAAACTCCATGGGTTTGACACGTGCCGGGATTCCCATTATCTTGAGCCACTTTGCTATAGTCATGCCGATCGCGGCCCGTTGGGGACCATAGTCGAGAGTAGGGGTCAAAATGGTAAATTCTTTCATAAGGCTTCCGTCAGGCAAAATGATTCCTTTCCCTTCTCCCAAGTTTCCGTTGATGTCAACCGGCGGCACCTCCCACGTGTATCCGGCTTTTTTAAGGATCTCATATGCTCTGCGAAGGCGCGCTTCGCGGCTGAGTCCTTCACCGTATTTGGGCACATCCGCGTTATACCAGAAGGTATTTCCGGGAGGCACAATGGAGTACATTTTAACGGCATTGTAATTGAGAAGCTTTGTAATGATATAATCTTTGTCAATCAAAGTGGCAACGGCGCGTCTGAAGTTGATATCGCTGAAAGGTCTTTTTCTGACGTTGAATCCTATATAGTGCAGAGCGCTTCTCTCATTGAGATAGAATTCTATATTTTCATCCTTCAGCAGTCCCTCAAGATGCTCCGGCGTTATGCTCCACCAAAACAAATCGATGCGATTGTTTTTAAGGGCGAAAACAGCGGCCTTAGAGTTACGGAAAATCTTAAATAAGATGCCGTCGATATGAGGCCCCAAAACCTGGCCGTCGATGGTTTGGCCTTTTCCGAAAAAGTGTATATTTCTTTCAAGAAAAAGAGAGACCCCCGCTTTCCAATCATTCAAAACAAAAGGACCGCTGCTAACGGGTCTTTTCACAGGATACTCCAGCACGTAGGCGAGAGGGTTTTCTGTCCTTCGGGCATTTGCTGCCACTTGGAGCCACTCTTTTTTCTGGACAACGGGAGTGGTAAGCGTTCTGTTCAGAAAGATGGCCTTAGGCTCTTTTAAATAAAATTTGACGGTATGCTTGTCCGGCGTTTCAATTTTTTTTATAAATCTCCAATTTGAATGATAAAGAGGCACCCTAAACTCTTTGATAAATCTTCCGGTAAAGGCCACATCCTCTGATGTCAACTCGGAGCCGTCCGACCATTTGGCCGGTCTGAGTTTTATGGTATAGGAGAGCATGACAGGATCGTAGACAGGATTATCTTCTGCCAGCCAAGGGACGAGTTTTAAACGTTTAGGCTCCCGAATATACAGCGGTTGATACAGCTGTTCCAAAACCTTGCGGGACCAGCTATCACTTGCCATCCATATGTTCAGCGTCTTGGGTTCCTGCAAAAGACCTACCCTGAGCACATCGTCCCCCCGAACATCGGGGGTACCGAGAGCGACAAATATGAGCAACGCTAAAACGATTCCCCGGAAAAATATATTTATGATTTTAACGTTATCATTCGTCGTTTGCATGATATTTCTCCCTGATGAAGATAACTGGTTTTACGCTTAAAAAAAATGCCCTTTATCCTTTACCTGTCTTTTTATACCACATTATGGCAATTATCGTGCCATAGGAAACCGGCAGGCAGACAACTTATTAATATTTCATATAACTTATCATTCTCTCTGGATTTATAGAAATAGGCACCTCGTGTGTCTTCAATAAAATCTGGGTATAAAGTATCCACTCAATAATAAAATAATCGCCCATTGGATACAAAGTGCCCATGTGTGGAAAAAGTAAGCATATCTGTCGGCAAACCATTCGATTTTGATGCGGTCCAAAAAAGAATTTTATCGGGATAAAACCGCGCCGTATCAGTAAGATATTAAATTCGATCTGTTGTTAGAAAGATTTGGTATCGATTTTGCTCTTGTGATATATTTGATCGGAGTTTGCAATTTATATTTCGATTAAACTGTAGAATAAAATATTTAAACACCGGACACGGATAAAACCCAAATTCATAAAGATCAATTAATCCTGATCCAGATCGTGATACCGATGAAGACGTTATGGAAAGAACTGCGCAGAGCGGTTCGGTTATTGAAATTAAATAATTTTTCTTGACGGCACTTAAAAATATGTAACAATATAGTTATAAATTGTCAAAAGAAATCAACTCTCAATCCATTGAATCTTAATGGAAATTATCATGGATAACCTTACTTTACAATCCACCCGAATTTTCAAAACCGGTTATGTCCTCAACGACAAATGGGTGATCATCGAATTTGTCGGCAAAGGCGCCATGGGTGAGGTTTATCGTGCACACCAGCTGAACCTTAAACGGGATGTGGCCATTAAGGTCATCTCGCAGGAAATGCTCGCTACTTTGGAAGACGATCCGGAAGAAATCGAAACCGCCATACAGAGATTCCGTCGCGAAGTTCAGGCCATGGCCCGGATTCGGCATCACAATGTTCTGCAAATTTTCGACTATGGCTCAGAAATAATCCATAAAGATGACCGTGATGTTCCGGTGGAATATATCGCCATGGAATACATTCCCGGGGCAACATTGCGCTTTACCATGTCCGAAGAAGGATTTTATCCTGAGCAGGATCTAATTGCGGCATGGCTTTCTGATTACTTTTTACCATTATTAGAAGGTGTTGAAGCCATCCATACCAAAGACATTGCCCACCGTGACCTGAAGCCCGAAAACGTTCTCATGGACGGTACAACTCCGAAGATTGCAGACTTCGGTCTGGCCTGTTCTATTAGCATGCAGCCTGTTACCCAATCTTTAGATGTCAAAGGAACACCTGCGTATATGTCGCCGGAGCATTTTTTTGATTTTAAAAATGCGGATCAACAGAGCGATATTTATTCATTGGGCAAAATCCTTTATGAGGCCATTGACGGTAAAATCACCTCAAAAGTTCTTCCGTTTAAGGATGCAGCCCTGTCAAGTCCGGATACGCCGTTTCTTCAAAAACTGGACCGAATCATTCAAGACGCTACGAAAGAAAAAAAGGAAGACCGATTGAAATCGGTTGGTGATTTGCGAAATGCCATTTTGGAGGCGTTAAATGTTCTGAAAACCGAAACCGAACCTGACACATCTACAAGTCCCAAACCCTTCCCGTTGTTATATCAATCCCGGTTTATCTGGACAGGTATTGTCATTGCCGTTTTGTCCGTGGCGGCGATGGGTCTTTGGCATCTGTTGGGTGAACCCAGAGGGAAAAAAGCGCTTTTGAAAAAGCCGGAAACGATACAGATGAAGTTACCAAAATCCGGTTCCGCCGGGCCTTTAACGCCGGAGACTGCAACACCCAAAGCTCCTGAACCCGTTATCCTGGGCAAAGACGGCATGACCCTGCATTTTATTCCCGGTGGAGAACTTAAGACCGGAAGCAAAGACACAGAGGATGCAGGGCAAAACGTTCAAATAGCACCTTTCTATATGGATGAGAAAATGGTGACGAACCATCACTTCGCTGAATTTTTGAACGAAATGAAAGACAGATTGAAGGTCGAAAACGGTATTGTAAAAAAGAACAATGAAATCTGGTTCTATTTGGGAGAAGGCAAGGCGGCTCACGAACAGATTATCTATAAGCATGGTCGATTTCATTTGCTTGACACGCAGTATGCAGCATACCCGGTCTCCCGTGTGACATGGTATGGTGCATCGGCCTATGCCCGACACTACGGAAAACGACTCCTTACGGAACCCGAATGGGAGTATGTGTTCTCAAAACACATGACCCCAGTTAAACAGCCTTCGGGGAAAAAAGCAGATAGCCCCCAAATCAATGACAGCAAAACGTCAACCAGCAGCCAAACGGACACCCACATGATGGACATGCACGCCACATTCAACGCCAGCAAAAGCCAGTCAAAGACACCCGCGCCCAGGGAGCTTGGAGAAAATATCAAGGAATGGGTCATTCAAAATGATACGGGTAAACAAAGCTTTTATGAAACCGGATCTAAAGAGAATATTTCCTATCCAAGCCTGGTGGTAGAAACGTCCCAATATCCCGGTCAACAATTTAAAAACTTCCGGTATCCATGGGAGGCTTTCGCGGACGTCGGCTTTCGATGCGCCATAAGCCTGGAAAACGCACACTGATCTGTTTTTTCTTCTTTTCGGCCTGTTGCACTGAACCGACAACGCTGAAATTATGGATGCGAAACTTGAAATTAGTACATGTTCAGAGGGTGTACTCTCCCGTTTGACGGCATTGGCGGAGTGGCTTCGTTATTTCAATGATTTAGCAGTGGGGGAGACCGCGGCTCCCTCATGCTTTTTGAGGGAGAACGCGGAGGGGGCAGGAATGCCCCCGTTGCTAAATCGTTGAAATGACAAGCCATATAGACAGCCAAGTCAAACTGGAGAGTACACTCTATGAACACTCGCTGAAATTATAATTGTAAGGTTCGGCCTTGACAAGCGACTAAAAAGTACCACTTTGTGTTAAACCAACTGTAAAGATAAATGGTTGAAATGAACTTTTACGAATTGAATAGAATGTGCTTAACGGGTCTTTGCTTCAGAGAAGGTGAGGTGGTATCATGAAAAAATTATTAACGGCCATTATTGTTTTCGCTTGTTATCTTGCCGGACCGGCCTGGGGATATGATGCCACGCATTTTTATAACCTCGGCCTGGACAGCAATATGTCGAATACAAAGATCAACTATTTTACTAGAGCCATTGAATTGAATCCTGCATTGTCTGCCGCGTATGAAAAGCGGGGGATGCTTTACTATTTTCAGGAACGTTACACTGAAATGATTCGCGATTTCCTGAAGGTTACCGAACTGAACCCCGATGATGCAAAAGGTTACTCCATGCTGGGAGTGGCCTATTTAAAAAAGGACGACTATGATTTGGCGGTATCTAATTTGACGCGCGCTATTGAATTAAAACCCGAACTCGCTGAAGATTATGGCTATCGCGCGGAAGCGTATCGTTTAAAAGGGATGTTGGATCTTGCGGTTCAAGATGCCGACCGAGTGCTCGACATCGGCGGCAACAAACGGACCATCGGCATGGCTTATTCGACCCGGGCAAAGGCTTTCAGAGACTTGGGGGAGATTGAACGGGCCGATGCCGATTTCAAAAAGGCAGTGAATTTGGATCCCGCATATGATATTTATAAGTATTTCACCATCACCGAGTATCTTGCTGATTCTGCTGGCCGGTCAGGTAGTGTGAAAGGCATTGGCTGGATGGGGGCCGCTGGCATGGTTGCAATATTTTTTGTGATGATTTTTAAACTGACGTTGCCGCCGCCCAGAAAGGGTGATGAAGATAAAGATTCCTGATAATTCCTTTTTCCGTGAAAAAATGAAAGTATTACCGATTCAGTTACAATAAAACTTTTACAAATCACTTGTTAATTGAGTGGGGGACAAAGATTTCGTGACGGAACAGACCATAACTTTGCCGGTGACCGGGATGACCTGTGCCAACTGTGCATTGAACATTGAAAGAGGATTAAGCAAACTTGAAGGGGTTCAAAGCACAAATGTCAATTTTGCAGCGGAACATGCAGTCATTGCTTTTGATCCCAAAAAGCTTCACGTGAAAGACGTTGTCAAAAACATTCAGGGGTCCGGCTACACTGTGGCCTTCGCAAAAACGGAACTTCCCGTCACCGGAATGACCTGTGCCAACTGCGCGGCAAACATCGAAAGGACTTTAAGCAAAAAAGTTCCCGGCGTTGTTCAGGCTTCTGTGAATTTTGCCACGGAACGGGTGTCGGTGGAATATATCCCCGATGTTTCCAGCATCGACGATATCGTATCGGCCATTGAAAAGGCCGGGTACGGCGCCATACTCCCGGACGACGCCATGGAAGCGGAAGATGCGGAACAGGCTGCACGCCGGGCTGAGATCAAGGATCAAACCCGTAAGTTTGCAACAGGTGTGATCTTTGCCCTTCCTTTGTTTGTTCTCAGCATGATGCGGGATTTCAACCTTATCGGTCCTTGGAGCCACGCACCTTGGGTGAACTGGTTCTTTCTGGTTCTTGCCACGCCGGTTCAGTTTTATACCGGATGGGACTATTATGTGGGCGGTTTTAAAAGCCTTAAGAATAAGAGCGCAAACATGGATGTTCTTGTTGCCATGGGATCATCCATCGCCTATTTCTATTCGATATCGGTTCTTCTTTTTCCAACCCTTGGCCAACATGTCTATTTTGAAACATCGGCGGTCATCATTACGCTCATTAAACTGGGCAAAATGCTCGAAGCCCGTACCAAAGGCAAAACCGGCGGCGCCATCCGAAAGCTGATCGGACTTCAGCCCAAAACCGCAACCATCGTGGATAACGGCAGGGAAAATGAGATCCCTTTAACCCGAGTCAGGGTGGGAAACATTGTGATCGTTCGTCCGGGGGAACGGATTCCCGTGGACGGCATTATTCTCGAAGGAGAATCTTCGGTAGACGAATCAATGCTCAGCGGTGAGCCGATTCCAGTGGACAAGCATGTGAATGATTTTGTGGTGGGAGGAACCATCAACGGGGAAGGACTGCTAAAGTTTGAAGCCACCCGTGTTGGAAAAGAGACCGCCCTTGCACAGATCATCAGACTGGTTCAGGAAGCCCAGGGAAGCAAGGCCCCGATCCAGGCCATTGCAGACCGGGTGGCGGCCATATTTGTACCGGCTGTTATTGTTATTGCCCTGGTTACCTTTGCCCTTTGGTGGAGCATTACCGGTGAATTCGTGCCGGCCATGATCCGTCTGGTAGCGGTTCTCGTCATCGCCTGTCCGTGTGCCCTCGGTCTTGCGACTCCAACGGCCATTATGGCCGGTACGGGGAAAGGCGCTGAAAAAGGGGTTTTGTTTAAGAAAAGTGACGCCCTTGAAACAGCCGCAAAACTCAACACCATCGTACTCGATAAGACCGGAACCATCACCATGGGCAAACCCGCTGTGGTCGACATTATCCCCCTTGATTCTGATTTTGAAAACAACGATCAGCTTTTAAAACTTGCGGGTTCGGTGGAGAAAGGTTCCGAACATCCTCTGGGAAAAGCCATCGTTAATGAAGCAAAAAAGCGGGGAATCGATCTTTGGGAGCCTGAGAACTTTAAGGCCTTGAGGGGTTTTGGGGTTGAAGGCAAAATCCAAGGGAAATGGGTAAAAATGGGTAAACCCAAATGGTTTCACTCAACCGGAATAGATATCGAACACGCCAAAAACAAAATCGATCAGCTCCAGGCCCAGGGCAAAACGGTGATGGTTCTCG
>CAXMTB010000027.1:0-11773 GCA_964195835.1 uncultured Nitrospinaceae bacterium
GGGGATTGATTCCCAAAGAGTTCTCTTTTGAGCTTGTACCCGATCACACAGACCGCCAGGCCCCTCGTGGGGTCGCCGGCGGGGATGAACCTGCCCTGGGCCATTGAAAGATGGCGGATTTCAAAAAGCGCCTCCGTGGAACCCAGAACAGTGACTTCCCGGTCTCGATGCTTCCAGGAAACCGGGGCGGAACCCACCGTGATCGGTGCCACACGGCGGATGGCGGAATGCCGGGTAAGGGACAAAGCGTCTTCTATTGTAAGATCCCGGGGGGTTTCCCCCAACAGCGGGGGCGGGCCGCCGGTTGTTTCAGACCGACCCGGCAATACGATCAGCAGATAGGTGCCCAGAGAGGTAAACTCGTTTGTTACATACCGGCGGGCGCCTTCTCCCAATGCGGTGAGCAGAATGACCGACGCCACACCGATGGCCATGGCAAGAATCATCAAAAACGTTCGGGTTGGGTACCCCGTCAGGGCCCGTGCGCTGAATTTAATGACATCTCCGGTTTTCATTTTTTCATCGAACCCCCGGTATCTGTTGAGATATTTCCGTCTGCAAGCTGTACTCTCCGAGCAGCCCGCTGGCTCAGATCGGGATCGTGGGTCACCATAATCAAGGTCATGCCCTTATTATTGAGGTCTTCGAGTATTTGGATGACTTCAATCCCGGAAGTTCGGTCCAGGTTGCCGGTGGGCTCATCTGCCAGAATAACATCCGGCTGCATAATGGTGGCCCTGGCAATGGCAACGCGTTGACGCTGTCCCCCGGATAACTGGTCCGGGCGATGTTTGGCGCGGTCGCTGAGGCCGAGGGAAGTTAGGGCCGCCTGAACGCGAGATTTTCTGGAAGCAGGATCCACGTCTGCAAGGATCATCGGCAATTCCACATTTTCAGCAGCGGTAAGCCGGTGTACCAGATGGAAAAACTGGAAGACAAAACCGATCTTGTTACGACGCACCGATGCCTGCTGGTCATCGGTCAACTCGGTGGTGTCCAGATTTTCTAGGGTATAGACCCCCTTGTCCGGTCTGTCCAAAAGCCCGATAATATTGAGCAGGGTCGATTTGCCTGATCCCGAAGGGCCCATGATGGCAACATATTCCCCTTGACGGACCGTGAAGTTCACGCTGCTGAGTGCGTGAACCGCTTCATCACCCACCAGAAATGTCCTCTCAATACCGGTTAAATGAATCATTGTTTCTCTTTGGATATAACAGCGGCCGCATTGTCTTTCATTCCAGCGCCATCCACATTTATCACGAGCAATTCGCCCGGTTTCAGGCCGGAAATGACCTCGGTATAGTACCAATTGGAAATTCCGCTTTTGAAAGTGCGTGCTTTGATCACTTTATCGCCGGGCAGATAAACAAATACGCGATCCCCCTCCAAAACGGCTGCGGTGGGGATGCGCAGCGTGTTTTGGCGAACATCCAATATAATTTCGACATCCGCGCTGTAGCCCGCCAGCATTTTCCGGATGTCTTCCGGCATGGTAAATTGTATCTCCACGTCCACGGTGCGGGCCTGCTTTTCGCGATCGAGCACATAGGGCGCGACCCGGCGGACCTTGCCTGGAAAGCTGCGATCACCGAAGGCGTCCAGGCTCACCCGGGCAGTCATGCCGGATTCAATCTTGGGGACATCGACTTCATCGATGGGTGCAGTGATATAAAAGCAGGTGTTGTCGATAAGGTCCACCACCGGCGGCGTAGCGATGCCAATTGGCGATGGTGTTACGAATTCACTCAGTTCTCCGTTGATTTCCGCGACAACCCCATCAAAAGGGGCGATAAGACGGGTACGGTCCAGGTTTGCTTTGACGACGCCGATACGGGCCTCGCTCATAAGGACGGATGCCTCTGCTGCTTTGCAATCAGCCCTGAGGGCTTTGGCATCGGTCACGGCTTTGTCTGTCCTTTCTTCCGAAGCGACTCCCTTGTCGCGAAGCTTTACAAGACGGTTGGCTTCCCGCTGGGAGACTTCGGCCTTCAAACATGCCGCCCTTGCACGCGCCCTCGCAGCCACGGCTTCGCTTTGGGCCAGTTGAACTTCCGCAACCAGATCCTGGTTCCAGATTTCGAGAAGAAGGTCTCCTTCTTTCACCGTGTCTCCCTCGCGGATACTCAGTTTTGCAATTTGACCTCCGACACTTGGAGAGAGCTTGGCCCTCCGGCAGGCTTTCACGGTTCCCGCACGTGTATTTGCTACGGTCCGTTCCACAACGCCGCGGTCCACGGGCTTGACGACAACTTCGACAGGCTTGGGTCGGGTGAGAAACCATACGATAACGGCTATGGCTGCAATGACCAGGACCAGAATAATCCAGCGGATAGATCGGCGATTCATCAAATTACCCCTTTCGGCTTTGCAGGAAACTCACCGGGTGTATGGGTTACATCCTGTGTCTTTGGGAATGTTGGCGCAGAACGTGCCTTAACCTTTCCGGCAGATTCAGGTGTCAGAGGCCAGGACTAAAACCCAATCTTAATCCTGAACATCTTGTTCGTCGGGGCCCAGCCTGCCCTGTAGATCCAGAAAATGTTCCCGAGGTTAAATTTTTTTCTTCTTTATTTAACCGGGGTCTAAAAACAAAAAAACCCCCACCTTTTATTTGAGAAATGGGGTCGTTTTATCCATTGCACATCCTCTTTTTTTGTTTAAGGTTAAAGCGACTATCTTGATAATTTAATGTTTTTTCGCATAGTTAACCTAAGATGTCAAGAACATTACAAAATTTGACACATTGTGACAGGTAAGCCTTTGAATTCATCGAAAGCCTCCTTACTTGTAACCTTTGAGCGGTTTACTTGTATGTGAGGCTTTCGTATATTCCCGAAAATGGATTTGCCTCTATTAAAAAATGATATCACACGATTCTTTTGGACATAATACGTGTGTTTAATACCAAAAATCAACACCCGATTGATAGCTGAAATCGTAAATGAACCTCACCGCGGCAAGCCGCGGGGTATCTATTGATTGGTTATCTTCAATCTAAGCGCAGCAAGCTGCGGGGTATTAAACCCTAAAACAGAATAAATCAGGCACATTCGTAAAAGCCATGGGCTTATACCTCAATCCCATTTTATCACTTTTTGAGGTGCCAAATTTTCATCTCCAATCTGAACTAACATTTGAGGCGTTGTTAACGATGTTCAATCCCCTTGGGTTTGTTTGGAAGGCAGGGTGGCCAGTTTACCGGCCCAGTCGATGGATGTTTGAAAGGCCGATTTGATCTTATAGCCGTCGAGGTTTAACTGATGAATCATTTTTTCGGTTTCTGCCCATTTGGCTTCTTCGAAATATTGAGCCAGATGAAGCAGGGGCAAATATTCATTGTTCGGCTCCCGGCACAACGCCGCCTTGAGCCGGTTCTCCAGCGGCAAATACCCCACGATCTCCGTCATGGGAATGCCGAGCAGGGCGTCCAGCAGAGAAAATATTCCCAGCAAATTCAAGCTGTCCGGATCGAATCCCCAAAAATCATGGTCCCGGGCGATGAGCTCTAAAAATTTTCCCCGTTGTGCGGAGAGCAGCACCAGTTCAGAGGCATCTTTGCTCTGGCTCATGTCCGTCAGCAGAACCACCCGAAGCCAGTTCTTCATTTTTTGCCATCCCAAAAGCATAATGGCCTGGTGGATGGACTTTACCTTCTGTGTAAGACCAAAGGCCGTTGAATTAAGATATGCCAGGAGGCGAAAGCTGATGGAAACATCCCCTTGGATGGTTGCCGCGAGATTATCGAGGTCAGGCTCGTCTGCTTCAATGAGGTGCAGGAGGTTGAACCGCGACACCTCAATGGAGGACAGTTTACGGACGGTGATCTTGTCCGGGGATTTGAAAAACGGGCCGTGAAACAGGGTAAACCCCAATTCCTTGCACATCTTGAAACGGGCCGGATCCTCCACCTGGCCGGCCAAAAGCGAGGCCGTGAAGAGTCGAGCGATGTCGAGTAAGGTCACAAGCGCATCCTCTTGTCCGGTGGAGACGTCCGTGCCGATTATATCGGCCAAACCATACAGCGGTCCAAAAGCAGGATTTCCTGTAAATCCTCCGACGGCAATCATATACCCGTCGGATTTTAATCGCTTCAACACGCCCGGAACATGGGGCTTTGTGTATAGGTTCTCGGCCACTTTAACGGCGGCGAAAATCGGCGGAAACGCATAAGGGAGATCGACCAGCATACTTTTTTCATTAAAATTGACAATTATTTTTTTCCCTCTTTCCAGAATCTGCTGCAAGCCGATGTAGGCGCTGGATGCCACGTTCAAAGCGACATTCTCGTGTTCCGGGAAACCGGAACGGGTTGTTTCATCGCTTCCCACACAGAAAAGTTCATAGCCCCAGAGCCGGCCCTTTTCATCGAACACGGGCTGTCTGGCAATGGATACGGAAACCGGATGTTCATTTTGGGTCTTTTTTTCGTTCACAGGCTTTATCTCCTCTTGTCCTCGAACGCTCGGGGCATCAAAAACCGTTTTGCCAGGTTATTTATCCAACAAACATATTATTCAACCGGCTGTACTTTCCAGATGTCTCTTGCATAATCCAATATGGACCGGTCGCTGGAAAACTTGCCCATATGGGCGGTGTTGAGAATGGATCGGCGCGTCCATTGGCCCGGATCCAAAAATACCCGGCCCACCTCTTCCTGGGCGGTCACATAGGGCCGGTAATCGGCCAGCAGCATGTAGTAATCGCCCTGGTCGAGAAGGGCCCTGACAATGGGTGCAAACAGCCCCGGTTCCGTGGGAGAAAAAAATCCGGAACCGATCATTTCCAGGACCTTTTGAAGCTCCGGATCGTTTCCGTAATAGTGCCCTGGATCGTAGCCGCCGGCGCGCCAGGCCATGACGTCTTCGGCGGTCAAGCCGAAGATAAAGATGTTTTCCGGGCCCACCTCGTTCATGATTTCCACATTGGCGCCGTCTAAGGTTCCGATGGTCAAGGCGCCGTTGAGTGCCATTTTCATGTTCCCTGTTCCGGACGCTTCCATGCCCGCCGTAGAGATTTGCTCGGACAGGTCCGCAGCCGGAATGATTTTTTCGGCCTGGGAAACACAGTAATTGGGCAAAAAAAGCACCCGGAGCCTTCCCTGGACGTCCGGGTCGTTGTTGACGACATCCGCCACGGAATTGATCAGCTTGATGATGATTTTGGCCTGGTGGTAAGCAGGAGCGGCCTTTCCGGCAAAAATTACGGTCCGGGGAACAACGGTTTCTTCGGGATTCTCCTTGATGCGGTTGTACAAGGTAACCACGTGTAACACATTGAGGAGCTGGCGCTTGTACTCGTGCAAGCGCTTGACATGGACATCGAATAGGGTGTTCGGGTTTACCCCCAACCCGATTTTGCGCAAAATATATCGGGCAAGCCGTTTTTTGTTTTCCTGTTTCGTTTCTATCCAGGCCCCGCGAAATTCCGGATCATCGGCATAGGGAATTAATTTTTCAAGCCGGCCAAGGTCAACGATCCAGTCCGGACCGATGACCGACGTAATGAGCCGTGAAAGCGAAGGATTTGCCTGATACAGCCAGCGACGGGGCGTGATGCCGTTGGTGACGTTTCTGATTCGGCCAGGAAAAATTTCATCGAAATCCCTGAACAAGCCGCTTTTTAAAATGCGGGTGTGAAGGTCGGCAACCCCGTTGACCGAATGGCTCCCCACGATGGCCAGATGGGCCATGCGCACCTGGCGAACGTCGCCTTCCTGGATGATGGAAAGTTTTGCCGGCAGCTCCGGATGGTCCGGATATCGGTTTCTTAAATCCTCTAAAAAACGGTGATTGATTTCAATAATAATTTCCATATGTCTGGGCAAAAGCCGGGCGATCAGGTCCATTGGCCAGGTTTCCAATGCTTCGGGCATCACCGTATGGTTGGTGTATGCAAACGTTTTTTCACAAATGGCCCAGGCGTCATCCCACTCCAGCCCTTCATCATCCATCAAAAGTCGCATGAGTTCGGGAATGGCAATTGACGGATGGGTGTCGTTCAATTGAATGGCCACAAAGTTCGAAAACTCTTCAAAGGACCGGTTTTGCTTTTTATATCGCCGGATGATGTCGAGCAGTGTGGCGGCAACAAAGAAATACTGCTGTTTGAGTCTGAGTTCCTTGCCCAACTCGGCCTCGTCGCTGGGATAGAGCACTTTCGAAATGTTTTCGCTTAAAACCTTGGACTCCACAGCACCGATATAATCTCCCCGGTTGAAGTGTGTGAGGTTGAATTCCCGGCCGGATTTGGCGGCCCACAGCCGCATGTTGGTGACATAATCATCGCCATACCCGGGAATGAGAATGTCGCAGGCCATGGCCATCACCACCTCTGTGTCCGTCCAGCGGTTTCGGTGCCGTCCCTGGCCGTCTACGTAGGATTCGCTTCGACCGTAGAACCGAATCGGCATCAGATGCTCCCGCCGCTGGATTTCCCAGGGGTTTCCCCGCCGTCGCCAGTTGTCGCACTGCTCACGCTGGTAACCGTTCTCCAGGGTCTGAAAAAAAATCCCAAAGTCATACCGGATGCCGTATCCGTATCCGGGCAGATTCCTGCAGGCCATAGAATCCATATAGCACGACGCCAGCCTCCCCAGACCGCCGTTCCCCAGACCGGCATCCCATTCTTCTTCTTCGATTTCGTCGAGATCGAATCCCATTTCCTGAACGGTGTTGCGGACTTCTTCGGTCATATTGAGGCTGATGATATAGTTCTTTAAAAATCGACCCGGCAAGAATTCAAGGGAAAGAAAATAGACCCGTTTAGCCAGAGTGTCGTAAAGCGAACGCTGGGTTTTAATCCACCGGTCGATGAGCCGATCCCGCACGCTGTAGGCGAGCCCCATAAAACAGGCATACTTGTCCGGCCTGTAAGTATCTTTGCCCAGGGTGAAGCGGATGTGGCGAAGGATATCGTTTTTCAATACGGCCGTTTCCCGGGAAGCGACGTCAGGGATGTCTTCCGGGAGTTGTTGGTTTTTATCCATAAGGGCCTCCTCCATAATATTATTCGACGACGATTTTTGAATGGCACCTCGATTGAGCGAAAGGCACTTCCCTCACCTTAAAGGAGTTTACCATTCCCACATCATTGGATCGTCATCCAATGGATCGGTAACCATTTTGCCGATGTCATCGATGGCCGCCAGATCTTCTTCAGACAAGCGAGCATTTGCAGCCACGGCATTTTGAACGCCCTGTTCGGAATTACGAGCACCGGCGATGGCACATGTTCCGGGATGAGAAATGACCCAGGCCAGGGCCAGCTGACCCAGAGTAATATGATTTGCCGTTGCAATAGGACGGAGTCTTTCCAATGCCTTTTGGACCCGCTCATAATTTTCCGGCTGAAACAGTTTGTTTCTGAAACGGTGGTCACCTTTGGCAAATGTATGGTCCGGGCCAAATTTTCCGGTCAACAGCCCCTGGGCCATGGAAGAATACGCAAGCAAAGTGATATTGTTCTCAAGACAATACGGCATGGCATCTGTCTCAACCTTTCGCCAAAACAATGAATAGGGCGGCTGGAGGCTGTCGATTCTTCCGTATTTTGCAGCGTCTTCCAGCTGCGATCGGGAGAAATTTGAAACACCGATGGCGCGAATTTTACCCTGTACTTTCAAGTCGGTCATGGCGCGCATGGTTTCTTCCAAAGGAACTTTTTTGCCACCAAAGGACCCCGGCGGCCAATGGATCTGATAAAGGTCTATATAGTCGGTTTTGAGACTTTTTAAAGATCCATGACATGCATCGATGACCTGTTTGTATTGCAGGTGATTTGAAAATACCTTGGTAGCGATCACGACCCGGTCACGCACATTCTGGAGGGCATTTCCGACGATTTTTTCCGAATGGCCGTTGCCATAGACCTCTGCCGTATCGAATGTCGTGATACCCGCATCATATGCCGCTTTTATCGCCTGTGTCGATTCAGCATCATCGATGCCCACCCACATGTCCTTGCCGGTCTGCCATGTTCCCATAATGATCGGGGATATTTCAATATTGGATGTGCCAAGCATACGAAGTTCCATATTTACCTCAATAAAATGTTCAGGGCTTGTACGCCCCAGGTGGGCTTGTTCGCCTTCGGCGAGTTCAGAACTCTTGGAAATCTATACTCATTTTACGCCTATAAATGTATTTGTCAAGGATGATAACAGGTGTCGGAAATCAGGGCTTGTCCGCCCCCGTTTGTTTTTATATTGAAATCTGTTCTTTCTTTACGATCCTTTAACCACGAGCCTTGTCCGCCTCCGGCGTGATTGCACGGTTTGAAAAAAAGCATTATCCATGGAGTGATTTAACAAATAATAGCACCCAGATCCCTGATTTAAACGGGGTCTGAAGACACATCGCATTCGGCATTCGGTCGGTTCACCAGATAAATGCCCGCACCCACCAGAACCAGGGCCACCAAGAGACCACCTGTAATGGGCTCGCTGAGCAGCAGCCCCCCTGCAAGGACGCCGAAAAGCGGCGTGAGAAAGGTAAAGGCTGCAAGGCGCGAAGGGGGATAGTGGCGGATGAGCCAAAACCAGGCCAGGTAGGTGACAAACGCCACCCAAACCGTCTGATAGACGATGCATCCGGCAATCAAAGGTGTCATGAGGACAATACCGGGTTCACCCTTTACAAGGGAAGCCAGGGGCAGGATCATCGCAGACACGGCAAGCTGGTACAGCAGGGTTTTGCTCGGCTTGATCCTCGATAGTGGACAGGCCTTGATCATAACCGTGGTTGCCCCCCACAATACCGCTGCTCCTGCCAGCATGCTGTCACCGATGAGCATTCGGCGGGTGGGAAAACTCAGCGACTCTTCAAACGCAACAACGATACCCGCAAAGGCACAGCATAAACCAATGACTTGAATCATCCGGAGGTGTTCGCCGGGAATAAAGAGCTGGGCCCCCAGAGCCACGACAAACGGCGATATGTAGAGAAAGATGACCGCACGCGAAGCATTGGTATATTCCAGACCCCAGTAGATCAGAATGAACTCCGCGGCAAAGAGAAGACCTGCCGCGATTCCCCACCACAGGGTGCCGTCCCTCTCCAATAAAGGTTCCCGGCGCACTGTCATCCAGATCCAGATCAGGATCGTGGCGCCCACCGACCGGATACCCGATTGCAACAGCGGCGGGACACCGCTGATGGCAACCTTGATGGCCACCGCTGCAAGGCCCCAACTGACACACAGCACAACCAGGATCGCCATGGCCGTATAGTCTAACATCTGATTTTCTCTTGTCACGTCATTCGCCATATGAGTTCAGGGTTCTGGTGTCAGGTGTCGGGGTTCAAGGGTTCAGGGCTTGACCGCCTATGCAGTGTGGAGGGCTTACCCGCCTATCAACGTGGCGGGTTCACCCTCTCCCCTTCTCATCCTCTCACCTTCTTCCCTTTGCCTCCAACCTCCTACCTCTTCCCTCTATCCTCCTTGCCCTGTGAAATTCTTCGCAGAATACGAGCGAAGCGGATTTCACCAGGGTGTTCTCTTTCCTTCGCTTTATGCGCTCTTTATCCCCTAATCCCTAATCCTTGATCCTTGCTAATCTTCTTGCTTTTTTACTTTCTGACTCTGGGGTCAGGGGTTTTTCCTACTGCTGCATCCACTAGCACGTGTGCTTCGGTTCGTCGAGTGGTGATAATGCCGGCCATGCAGACCAAAAGGGCCCCGGCCCATGTCAGCATATCCATTGTTTCCCCCCAGTATATCCAACCAATGATGGTTGCGAATACGACATTTCCATAGGTTAACGGACCCACCTGGGCCGCCGGTGCCATGCTGTACCCCTTGGTCAGGAAAAATTGCCCTACAGCGGCCAGCAATCCAATGAGGATGAGCAACCACCATATCTCGGGCACAGGCGACCGCCACGACCAGAACAAAGGACCCGCCGAAATCACCGTTGAAAAAATCGTGAAGTAAAACACGATCCGGATCGCCGGCTCCGAAAAAGACATCCGGCGAATGCTTACCATTGCCAGCGCAGCCAAAACACCACCCGCCAAAGCCACGAGCATCGCCGGTCGAAATATTCCAAATCCGGGCTTTAGAATCAGAACAATACCGATAAATCCGGCAATGATGGCCCCTTTGGCGTTGTATGTTACCTGCTCGCGCATCCACACATAGGCAATCAATGGAATAAAAAGCGGAGACGCGCAAGAAAGCAAGAAAGCTTCGGAAAGCCGCAGTTGAGCGATGGCATAGAAAAAACAATACATCGCTCCCAAACCTGCCACACTTCGCAGCAAATGGAGTCGAAGGCAGCTTGTCTTAATTCCCCCGGATGGTCGGCTGTAAACAAACCATGGCAGGATAAATATGAGGGAGCAGACGTTTCGAAAAAAAACGACCATCTCGTTGTTAAGCGACGTAGAAACGACTTTCACCAGTGTCCCTACCATGGCGAACATAAATGAAGCGCCCAGTACGAATAGAGCGCCGGCGATGGGTTGATTGCGGTAGGCTTTCCCTGGAATCACGGAATCGGTCTGATTTTCATGCAAGATTTTCACATCTGATTTGTCTTTTTTATCAAAAAATCCATAAGCCCAGAAACTGCATCCTCGATATCAAGATAACAAAAGCGATATGCGTCGTATTGAAGCCCATATGGATCGGCAATACCCCTGCTTCGGGAGCCAAAGCGGGCAAAGCGGCGTATTAAAAACGTCTTGTCTGTTGCTTCGGGAAAGTCAGCGAGAAGTTCATCCTTGTGGGATTTTTCCATTACCAAAATCAGCTCGGACCAGTCCACCAGTTCTTGAGATAAACGTTTTGCCTTATGTCCGGCAAGGTCGACACCGTGCTCGGGAGCAACTTTTTGTGAAAGGAAAGTGGCTGAATTTCCCGGAAGAGCAAGCAGTCCCGCGGATTCTGCATGAAAGACTTTATGCCCTTCTTGACGCACCAGCTTTGTAAAAAGCCCTTGGGCAAAAGGACTGCGGCAAATATTGCCAATGCACACAAATAAGATGTTGGATATCTGTTTGTTCATGTCCATAAAAGGCTCGTTCCAGGCGATTCCAAAACTCGACCTTCGGGCTCAACCAGTTGAAATCGTTTTTTTTTCACCTCACTAAGATTTATGAACAAAAAACGTTTCAATGAGCCCTCAAAAAGAATTTCGGTTGGGCAACAGCCCGTTAAGTGGTGAATGGGTTGGTTCGGGGTTCAGGTTCGGGGTTAAGGTGCCAGGGTTAAATCTTTTGTTCTTTATCCAAGTTTCGCATCCTTTATTTTCAGCAACGCCAATACAGTGCAGCAGGCTGAAACAACACCGGTAACACGCTGAAACCGCAGCAAATAGAAAGATGTAAAAGGGATTTAACTATTTTAAATACCCATAGATTTGAGCACCTCATTAATCTGTTCGGTTTTTATATAACCTTC
Source organism: uncultured Nitrospinaceae bacterium (assembly GCA_964195835.1). Lineage (GTDB taxonomy): Bacteria > Desulfobacterota > Desulfobacteria > Desulfobacterales > UBA11574 > UBA11574. The sequence goes on from CAXMTB010000027.1 coordinate 11,404, forward strand.
TTCCCATAAGATTTGGCCGATGAGACGGTGATCGGAACCATCCAAATTTTCGAGGATCTGAATCTTCATCGCATCAATAAGATGTTCGAGAGTAATGAATCCTTTTTCTATGGCCACGGCGCCAAATCGTTTGTCAAGCTTACCTTCAGACATTTCCTGTCTCCTTTGTTCAGGGCAGCTTGCGCAGCAGATGTAGCAATGTAAGATCAGCGGAATTGAAGATTCTGCCCTTTTGTAAACGAGAATCCATACCAAACTGAACTGTTCGGTTTAATTAAACAAATTGAATACACAATTGATCCCGAACGGTCAAGAGAAAATCGTTGACCGGGTTTACCCTAATGGTGCAAAAGTCGAGGGTGCTGCAGAT
>CAXMTB010000027.1:11783-26360 GCA_964195835.1 uncultured Nitrospinaceae bacterium
GATTTTTCCATAATTTTTAGATTCAACTTGCTGTGCTCTTTAGTAACACCCGTTAGGTAAGGAATAACCAATTAATAATTTTATCTTTTTTTAAACACCAGCCTTGTTGTTTATGCAACGTTAGGGTTTAATGAACCTATTCTTCTGGTTCGGATGGATCTTTGCCGCTGTCTTGGTCCATTTCCACGGCGGTTTTGATTTTCTCGGCGGCTGCATTGTCTTGTCCCAAGGCCTTTAGTGCAATGCCCCAGCCGTACCAGGCTGATGGATGCTGAGGACTGAGTTCCGCGGCCTTTTCAAATTTTTTTGCAGCTTCATCGTACTTTTTTAACTCGATCAGGGCCACCCCCAGGCTGCACCACATGTCGGCGTTTTCAGGATTCTGTTTTAGCACTTCATTTATTTTCTCGACGGCCTCTTCGAATGGCAGCATTTAGATACCTCCACGGTTCGTTCAGGGTTCAGGTGTCAGGGGCTAGGGATCAGGGTTTAAAATCCCAATCTTAATTCTGACGGTTCAATTTGTCCCGCTTGTTGGAGTAAAACGGAAATCCCGCCTAACGGGGTCGCAACATAGTAGAGATCCCGACATCGGAGCCCAGTTAAATCTTTTGTTCTTTATTTATCCGGGGTCCAAAGCCCCCTGTTTTTTTATTTGTCCTCAAATATTTCATTTTATCCGCAAATTCAACATAAAGTTAACATCTCAAGTTTCGCACCCTTAATTTTCAGCAATGCCAACAAAGTTTACGGGGCGCTGCTTCAAATGCTTTTCAGCAATGATCGGTACGAAATTTGAGTTAACAAAAATGCCAAAAATACGATACATCATGCCATATCAGGCATTGACAAAAGCATTAAACATGTGAATATGTAATACCCTAAATTAGTGCAAAATAAAAGGAAGGAATGCTATGGCAAAAAAGACGATCGGCTTTGTTGGACCAGATGGTAGAACCTGTATTTGTGCGTATACTGTATCGACAGTTGAACAAGACCAGTTTATTGGCGCCATAATCAAGGGTATGACGGGTATGGGTCCTGTAATGGATGCCGTCAGGGGGGGGAAAAAGTGGGCCTTGAAAATATTCCCCGTCCCGGGAAATTCACTTGAAGATTACAAGTCTGCCATTATAACGGCGTTTGAGAGCAAGGAAATTGACTGTGTTGTCATTATGCCTGAAGATCTCATTTATGACGGCATCGTAGATGAACTCATCGAAGCGGGCTATGGTGACCGGGTCATCGGCCTGACAAAAGAAGCGGCTTTCATCGAGGGGGATAAAGTAAAGGCAAAGACCTGGATGAAAAGAGCCGGTGTGCCTGTTGCACCGTTCGAGGTGGCAGATGCGAAAGACCTACAGGAAATTAAGCGCATTGTCACCTTGTTCATCCGCAACCACGGTGGCGCGGTTTTCAAGTATCCTTACAGCGCCGGCGGCAAAGGTTCCCGACCTGTTTTCCGGATTGAAGACATCCTCGATGTGCGAAATATACTGCTGAAGGACTACAGCGAAAACTACAAGACACGGCACGGGGACAATAAATGGCCGCTGTTGATCGAAGCCTGGAAATCCGAAATCGAGATCAGCTTTACCGCCTTGATCGACAAAAAGGGCAACTTTTGCATTCTCCCAACGGCCATGGATTATCCCCTTCGCTTTGAAGGGCCCCCGAGCCAGACCAACCCGGTTACAGGGGGAATGGGAGCCATCGGCATGCACCCAGCCGAAACACCCGACCTCATCAAATTGGTGGGTGAAAAAGTCATTCAACCCTTTGTGGAGGAGATGAAAAAAGGGGCTATTCTCCGGCCGTGTATTCTCTACCCCGGCTGTCGCGTATCCATCGATCCTGAGACCGGAAAACCGGTGGATATACTGGTCTACGAAATGAATATTCGGGCAGGTGAGCCCGAGATGCAGGTTGTGGCACGCCGGCTTAAAAATCTGGGACAACTGATCGTTGCCGCCATTGACGGCAAACTCGATTCCATTGAGCCGGATGTGCGCAAGGATCAAATCTCTATCTGCCTCGCGCTGGTTACCGGACCCGGTGGTCCGCACGGGCAGAAGGGATACCCGGATTCGTATACAAAATATGAACCCGTGCTCATTAATTTCAAGAGCCTTAGAAAGCGGGGTATTCTCATTGTCCCATCCAACATAAGCTGGGATGAAAAAAAACAGCGACTCATATCAGACGGCTCTCGTGTGTGCTACCTCAGCAAAAATGCCACGGTCAAACCCGGACAGAAAAGAGGAGAAGTCGCAAAAGCACTCAGGGCCACACTCTTGCAGGCCTTTTACCATGGCCTTGTCAGGGTGATTCCCCGTGAAGCAGAGGAAACTTTTGAGCCGGCGGAGATACTGTTCGAACAGGGCAACATTGCCGAGGCTGAATTTAACAAAGCAACGGCGGCTTTCGAAAAAGCCAATCGTCTTGATATCCGCCGGGACCCCGGCAGGATTTATGAAGAATGGGATGAACTTTTCCCGGATTGGCAGCTTACCCTGTAAATCAAAAACCCCAATGAGGAGAAAATATCATGAAAGTGCTGGTCAGCGACAATCTGGGAGAAGCCGGTATCCGGATGTTTCAGGAAGAAGAAGGGATTGAAGTGGATGTGAATACCGGACTGGCTCCCGAGGCGCTCAAAAGCATTATCCAGGAATATGACGGCCTTGTTATCCGGAGTGCCACAAAAGTAACCGAAGATCTTTTGAATGCCGCAACGCGTCTTAAGGTGGTGGGTCGCGCGGGAATCGGTCTTGACAACGTGGATATTCCGGCAGCGACCAAGCGCGGGATCATTGTGATGAATACGCCGGGCGGCAACGTTATTACAACCGCCGAGCACGCCATCGGCATGTTGATGGCGCTTTCGCGCAATGTGCCCGAAGGAACCGCATCGTTAAAGGCCGGACGCTGGGACAAAAAAAAACTGCAGGGCAGAGAAATATACAATAAAGTCCTCGGCGTTATCGGATTTGGAAAAATCGGATCCATTGTCGCCGATCTTGCCCGTGGCCTGAAGATGAAGGTGGTGGTTTACGATCCTTATGTTACGCCTGAGCAGATCGAAAAGGCCGGGTTTGAAAGTGTTACCCTGGAAGAATTGTACCGCAGGTCCGATTACATTACGGTGCATGTCCCCAAGTTCAAAGAAACCATCGGTCTGCTGAACAAGGACGCCTTCGAGCAGATGAAAGACAGGGTCATGATCGTCAATTGCGCCCGGGGGGGGATTGTCGACGAAGATGCCCTTTATGCTGCCCTGGAGTCAGGGAAAGTTGCCGGCGCTGCACTGGATGTCTTTGAAAAAGAACCTCCCGGCATATGCCCCTTGATTGAACATGAACGCCTGATTTGTACCCCCCATCTCGGTGCTTCCACCCAGGAAGCCCAAACAAAAGTGGCCGTGGATGTGGCCGGTCAGATCATTGAATATCTCAAGTACGGCACGATTATGAACGCCGTTAATGTTCCATCGGTCACCGGTGATCTTCTTAAAAAACTGAGACCGTTGCTGACCCTGGCGGATCATATCGGCAGCCTTCAGACCCAGCTTATCCGGGGACCCATTGAAGAAGTTTCCATTGAATATGCCGGAGATTTCAAGGAACTCGACCTGTCACCGGTTACAACAGCGGTGTTGAGAGGCCTGCTGGCGCCCGTGGTGAAGGATGATGTCAATTTCGTCAACGCCCAGGTCCTGGCAAAGGACAGAGGGATAAAAATCAAAGAGATCATCAGTGATACATCCGAAGAATATATCAACCTGATTACCGTCCGTGTTTCGACGCCGAAAGTGACGAATACCGTTTCCGGAACCCTGTTCGGAAAGGATAAAATGAGGATCGTAAAGATTAACAATTTTCGGCTCGAACTTATCCCGGAAGGTCATCTGGCGCTGATATACACTCTTGTCAAGCCGGGGGCCATCGGAAGTTTCTCGTCACTTCTGGGGAATAAAAAAATCAGCATCGACCAAATGCATCTGGGGCGTGAAGAAACCGGAAAGATGAACATCATTTACCTCAAAACCAATGCCCGCATTTCCGATGCCGTTGTTGATCAGTTGCTTGAATTGCCGCTTATTATATCGGTGACAAGACTCGAATTTGAAACATAGTAGGGGGCAAGGCTTGCCCGCCCTCCAGAGCCGGATAAATCCACCACACTGTCGGCGGATAAACCTCACCGCCCCGCAAGCGGGATCTACGACAAAGCGGCATCTTCGACCGGCGGGGTCAGGTTCACAGGAGACAACATCATGAAACCCAGGCGATCGACACTTTCCGTTCCCGGCCACATTGAAAAAATGCATGTCAAGGCGTCTCAACGAAACGTCGATGTAATCATGCTCGACCTGGAAGACAGCGTTCCCGTGGAGGCCAAAGAACCGGCCCGCGCTCGGGTCATTCAATCCATCCATGCTTTGGACTGGCAGGGCACCACCCTTACCGTTCGAATCAACGGACTGGACACCCCCTTCGGTTACCGGGATCTTCTGGAGGTGGCAGAAGCAGCCGGTCAGCGCATCGAGGCCGTGGTGGTACCCAAAGTGAACCATCCCGGAGACATCCATTTTGTCTGTCGAATGCTTGACGGAATTGAAGCGGCAAAGGAATTCTCGAATCGTATCAATATTGAAGCCATCATCGAAAGTGCCGAAGGTCTGGAACAGGTCTCTCAGATCGCCAAAGCCAGTGACCGGTTGATCAGCCTGGTGTTCGGCATCGTGGATTATTCGGCCTCCATCGGCGCCAGGCTGGTGTCAATTTCCGGGCACGGTGAAAAAGAAGAAGAGATTTATCCCGGCCACCGGTGGAATTTTGAAATGAGCCGAATCGTCATGGCGGCCAAGGCTCACGGACTTTTGGCCATCGATGCGCCCTACGGAAACTTCAAGGACCCAACAGGATTGCAGCGCAGTGCCGCCCTGGCATGTGCTCTTGGATACGATGGGAAGTGGGCCATTCATCCGGACCAGATCGAAATCATCAACCTGGTCTTTTCTCCGTCAAAAGAAGATGTAGACAGGGCCATAAAAGTTTTGGCCGCCCACAAGGAGGCCCAAGAAAAGGGGCTGGGTGCCGTGGCGGTTGAAGGGCGTATGGTGGATCAGGCCACTGTTCGACTGGCCAGACAGCTCTACGACCAGGCCAAACACCTCAAATTGGTTTAACCCTATCGTTGCTTAAATAACACACCGGGTACTGATATTAATCCGGCAATTAAATATACAAAAAACTTTAGTTGGAAAAGAGGGTTCGAGGAATCCTTTCAAAATCATCAACTAATTTGGAGATGACCCCTTTATTATAACCCTGTCACTATTTGAAACGCTCAGTTTAGGTTAAACAATTCTCATCCTATGCGTCTTTTGTAATTTTTCCCACAGCTTTTCGATGATGACAAACGCCGCACCACTCCCGTCGAGTTTGTCTTTACCTGAAACCGAAAGGCACGATGCAAAAAGCTTGCCGTCAACATCATTTTTGAAAATTCGATTTTGGAAAGAAACGCCTAAAGTCGAATTGAAAGATTCCAGGGCTTCTTTTTCCATATTTGCGATGCTTACCCGGACTTTTAACGGCATATCGACGATGATCTGACTCACAGCTTCATCCACCGATGCCGGCAGCGGTTCTTCAGACATATCGTCTTTTTTCCGATCCATCCACTCTCCGGTGGGCTGGGTCTTTACAAGTCCCAAAACCACGGCCGATTCGATAATGTCCATGGTGTCCTTATATATCCTGGAATCTTCACTGGTCCTTGAACCGTTTACATTCAAAACTTCAATGTCATTCTCTTTTATCCATGCGTTGAGCCTGGATGCGGCCGTAAATTCCGATAACGTGTTTAAATCGATATGCAGGCATGGTCGACCATGCTTTTGGGCCATTTTAAGGCAATAATCCGCACCGCCAGTGAGTGTACCATGTGTAATGATCACCGATCCATGGGAATCGATCACATTCTGCTCGATACGATCTTTGAAGCTGGCTGTTAACATCTCCTTCAAGTGATATTTTGGCGGCAGTACTCCGCTCTGGGTTTTACACCCTTTTTGAATCCAACCGCCATGTGGGATGCCGTATTTTATGGCCACATCGAGCGCACCCTGATCAGCACCGACCTGGCCTCCTGATATGATCTTTTTTATCATGATCGTTTTCCTAACTTGAGTTAATATTTTCAATCATACGTATGATCATTAATAATTACAATCTACATTATATAGCATTTTTCAAAAAAATTGCTTGACAGATTGAGGGCATGGTCTTATAGTTCGATATATGTCGAACAATAAAACCATGACTCCCGAAGAATTTGCAGAGATTTTTAAAGCCCTGTCCAACCCGAATCGCTTGAAAATCTTCACCCTCTTGGCATCTTGCTGTATACCGGGCACCGTCAGCGTGTTAGACAGTGACGATACCGCGTGCGTCGGTGATCTGGGGCGGGAATTGGACATTGTAAAATCCACTGTCTCGCATCATATTAAGGAATTGCGTCGCGTTGGACTTATCCGCACCCGCAGGGACGGTCAAAAAATCCTGTGCTGGGTGGACCCTGACCTGGTAAACGCACTCAGGGATTTTTTTGCCTTTTAATCATAAAATTTTTTACTCATATTGTTCGACTGTTATCGAATTATCCAACAAAGGAGGTAGGGTATGAAAAATGAACATCAAAACCGTATTCGACAGGCGGTTCGCGAACGCTACGCCGGTATTGCCGGTCAAAAAGCCGTGGGTTGTGGCTGTAACACGCCTTCAACCATCAACAACGACACCACAATCTCTGCTGAAACCGTGAGCCGGGCGCTCGGGTATTCTGAAGGCGACATCCGGTCTGCTCCCGAAGGGGCCAATCTCGGCCTTGGATGTGGAAACCCCCGGGCGATTGCAGGACTGAAAACCGGAGAAACGGTACTGGACCTGGGCAGCGGCGCCGGCTTCGATTGTTTTCTGGCCGCTAATAACGTCGGAAATTCCGGCAGTGTCATCGGTGTGGACATGACTCCGGAAATGATCGAAAAGGCACGACAACATGCAGAAACAAATGGAAGTTCGAACGTAGAATTCAGGCTGGGTGAAATTGAACATCTGCCGGCGGCCGACAACAGCATCGATGTCATCATGTCAAACTGCGTCATAAACCTTTCTCCTGAAAAATCGGCGGTATTTAATGAGGCCTTTCGAGTTCTTAAACCCGGAGGACGCTTGGCCATATCTGACATTGTCGCCACCAAACCCCTGCCCCCACAAGTTCGACACAACCTCTCGCTGGTTACCGGCTGTGTGGGTGGTGCCGAGTGTATCGAAGATGTGGAACAAATGCTTTGGGAGGCCGGATTTATAGATGTCCGAATCGAGTCGCTGGCGAAAAGCCGCGAATTTATCAAAGAATGGTTTCCCGGATACGGAATCGAAGACCATATTGTTTCGGCTTCGATTAGCGCAATCAAACCCGTCGAGAGTAATAACGTTGGAACGAATCGAGTCACTATGACAGAGGAAAAGTACGATATCGTACTTCCTTTTTCAAGTGATTGGGCCGCTGAGATTGGTGCAACTGCACGATCGAACATGGAAAAGTATGATAGCTGTACCCAAAGCATATTGGCGGCTTTCATGGAATCATTAAACCTTGATGAACCTATGGTGATGAGAAGTGCCGGAGCCATGTTCGGTGGTATGTTATCCTCATTGACTTGTGGGATTCACACTGCAGGGTTGATGGTTCTTGGCCTAATCATGGGCCGAGAGACCCTTGAAGAAGGCTTCGACGGCCTTGTCCCGGTTGTGATTCCTGCCCAGAAACTTGTTAAGCAACTTAATCATCGTATAGGATCTCATTCCTGCCTTGAACTGACAGGGGTCGATTTCACAGATTTCAAACAAGCCATGCGATTTAAAATGTCCGCTGACCACGATTTTTGTGTTCAACGTGTAGAAGACGGTGCGTATGAAATAGCAAGATTCCTGCAGACATTGGAGGAAAGCGGAGATCTGTTTCGATTCATCCCGCGCTGCAAGCAGCGGAAAATTTAAATTTAAATTTGTTGTATCCTTTCTATCAACAAATTCGTCTTAGAATAAAAACACCCAAGGAGGATAAATATCATGGACAAAAAAACAGAGGTTATGGTTGCATTGGGCGCAGCCATCGGTGTCAATTGCATTCCCTGCTTTGATCATTTGTATTCCAAAGCAAAAGAAATCAACATGGATGATGAAGAGATAAAGGAGATCGTCGAGATTGCCGGCAAGGTAAAAAACGGCGCATCCACGTTTTTGAAACAGGCAATCAGCGATGTTGTGGGTGACGTCGAAGACTCCCGACAGTCCTGTTGCGGGCCTTTGAAAAGTTCGTGTAACTAAACTGACCTTCGCATCCTGTGATTGATTTCCAGTCGCTCCAGGCTCATCCGCACCACCGCCTCGAGGTGAGGCTTTTGGTCGAGATATTGTCTGAAAAAGATGTTGACGTCTTCGGGGTTTGACAGACCGGACACCGGAACGATCCCTGCGATGACCCGCTCGAACAGCAGGGGGTGCAGGGCTTCCAGTGAATCGACATGATCCGCAAACCACTGCCACATGGCGCCGGTGGCATACGGGTTTGCAGCCGCCGATACCATGGGAACGAACCGGTTCCTCCCTGGAACATTTTCCAAAGAGTACGCTAAAGCCTCGTGGATCAGGTCAGGGTCCCGGAAACATCCCAGGGCCGCAAGGACCTGAAGCCGCTCGTGTTCACTGTCGCAGGATTCGAACCGGCGGATGAGCCATTCCAGGGTATCCGTCCCGCCTGCCAGCGCGCCGGCCATGAGCACACTCTTAAAAATGTCCGGATGAATTGTCTCGCCCTGATGCAATGCCTCGAACTGATCGGCGGCAAACACGGCAGCCGGATTCGACCCGTAAACCACGGCATGCCAGAGAATATGATCCCTGAGCAAAGATGTGGTGAGGGGTTCATCAGGTACCGGGAGATACCCGATGGCCGACAGGGTCTTTTCAAGCATGGATCTTCCAAAGGAGCGAATCGCTTCCTGGCGGGGACCGTCAAAGACCAGGTAGGCCTGGAACAGGTTGTCCGCCATGCTGCTCAAAGGGAGATAGGCGTCTTCGTCGAGGTAGTTGTTCAAAAATGCCAGATAGTCGTCAATGGATGCTGCACCGCATTGAACCTGGGCAAAAAGGTCGTTTTGAAGGCCCCATCTATCTTCAGGAGAAAGATCTTTACCCGCTGCCCGTTGGCCGATGGCCGCCAGATCCCGCGGCGTCCGGTACGCCACCCTGTAAAATCCGGTCTGACCGGCGTTGACCTTGTAAGCAACGCACGCCGCTCCCAGATCGATCTGGGTTGATGTTTCTTCCAGAAGGATTGAGATCGTCCTCGAATTGCCGGTTTCGTCATAGACGCTGAGGGTCACGGGTATTTGCCAGGTTTGATTGGACGTGTTCTCAAGATAGGTGAACCGCTTCTGGGTCAACGTGAGGTCGCGCCCGTTTCGTTGGGCCTGAACGAGGGGATGCCCGGGTTGTTCGATCCAGCTCTTCATCAGAGCGGTAACCGGCTTTCCGGATGTCTCCTCCAGGGCTTCCCAGAGATGGTGACTGGCCGCGGTTTTATATTCGAATGTCTTCAGATAGTGCTGTAATCCTTTCCTCAAATCGTCTTTACCGATGTATCCCTGAACCACACGTAAAATACTGCTCCCTTTGCTGTAAATGATCGGCGCGGTGCTGGTGTTGATGACCACGTGTTCGCCGCCTGGAATTTCGATGGCACAGGTGTCGTTCAGGCCGTCGCGTCCCATAGCCGGAGCGGTTTGTCCCAGCAAAAACTGGTCCCAGACCTGCCATTTTGGGTGGTAGTGGTCCACAACACCGTAAGCAAAATAGGTGGCAAAACTCTCGTTCAGCCAGAGGTATTTCCAGTCGGACGGCGTCACCAGGTTGCCGAACCACTGGTGGGCGATTTCGTGGGCAATGACATTACAGATGCTCATTTCACCGGACTTGGAGGTCACTTCCGGATAGTGAAGGATCAGGTTCTCTCTGAAGGTGATGGCCCCCCAGTTCTCCATGGCCCCGAACGCAAAATCCGGGACGGCAATCAAGTCCATCTTGGACAGTGCGTAGGGAATTTGATAATAGGTTTCACAAAACTCGAGAGCCTTCCGGCCGAATTCCAGCCCGAATCCACCATAGGAGGCCTGACCCGGCAAGGTCACGGACCTCACCCGTGGATCGGTTTCATGGTCTGTCAGGTGAAACTCTCCCACGCCGAAAAACAGAAGATAGGTGGACATTGGCGGCGTGGTTTGAAACCGAACCTGTTTTTTCCCGCCTGCCAAAGGTTTTTCTTCCACTGCCGGTCCATTGGACAGGGCCACAAGGTCGGCGTCCACAATCATTTTAATGTCAAAGACCGCTTTTTGAGACGGATGGTCCATGCAGGGGAAGGCCCTGCGTGCGTCGCTTTCCTGAAACTGGGTGACCGCAATGTATCGTTTCCGGCCATTGGTTTCAAATGCGCTGCGATAAAACCCGGCCATCTTGTCGTTGATCCACCCCTGATAATCGATGGTCAAAAAGAACGTGCCGGACATGGATTCGGGAAGGTCGATCTTAAGTTCCTCTTTTTCCGGATTTATCTGAAAGGTACATGGAATTTTTTTGTCATCTATCTGAAGTTTACAGCTCCAGACAGCCAGTTCCAGGATGTTCAACATCACCTGCTCCACTGGTTGCAGGGATTGAAGTTCGATATCGACCTGTCCGGAAAATCGAAAATGAACAAGGTCGGGTTCCAAACGAAGAGAGTAACGAATGGGGCGGACAGCATTCATGGGCACCTCCTAAAAGGGAAGTTCTGGATATTCGGAATAGTTAAGGGTGCGATATTTGAGTTTTCAGGAATTACTACGGGGTATTTGTAGCCCTGCCCTGCCGCTGACCAATTTTCTCAAATGCCCCTTCAATGGCATGTTTTAAAACTTTGATTTTAACCGGCTTGCATAGATGACCATCAAACCCGACATCTTTAAGCTGATCCGAGTCTACTTCTGCAAGGTAGCCGGAACAAGCGTAAATAACAGCCGTTTCATTAATTTCTCTAATCTGTTTACACAATTGGGTACCGTCGATCTCCGGCATCATCAAATCTGTTATTATCAGCGGAAAATATTCTTTCCGTGCTATCTCTAAAGCTTCTTTGGCATCTCTGGCAAGTTCAACATCGTATCCCAGTATCATTAGCATCTCTTCTATCGTATCTCTTAGTGTTTCTTCATCATCCACAAACAGAATCCTTCTCGAAAGTGTCGTCATTTGTGTTTTCCTTGTCAGCAGATTAAGTATTTGGATGCGATGCTTAAACAGAACAAAGGCTCAAAGAAGATGTAACATATGGATGAGACCTTTGAAAACGGGTGTCAAACTTGAATTATAATATTATGAAACTTCCGAAGGTTAAACCAGGAAGACTTCAAGTTTAAACCCGTCATTCAATCTTTTGTTTTGCGCGGATACGCACAAGTTCTACACCCATGTCCCAACACAGTGCAACAAATATTATCCATACCACTCCCCACAACAGGACAAAGGTATAAACTGGATAAAAACGAGCAAACACGCTGAAGATGCCAAAATAAAACAATAATTTCATGATTCATCACCTCCGGTAAATAGAAAAAGCCCATCTTCTTAAGAAAAGAACGAGCTCTGGTGTTCAGCGTATCCATTTGTCGGGTAACCCCGCCACCCATGATTACCGGGCCGATGGCTTTGCGTCCCACTCTCTCGAGAGGTTTGCCTTTTCCACAACAATACTAATATCGGCAAAACATCCGTAAAAGTTTAGCCCGATGCGTTTAGCACTCTTAATAATTAACGCCGATACTAAGCGTTTCAAATAGTGGCAGGGCTATAAAAAAGGAATAACTATAAATAAATATACAGTGCTTAAGTCGCTAATGGATCTCATCTAATCGATGGATTTAATAAAGCAAAAAATTGTCACCATTTGAAACCCTTCGGGCTTGCCGAATTTACCGAATCTGTATTGTTATAAGACATTTGCAGTAGCAAACTACGGCTGCACGTCTCATGCCTTGCATCTCCTTGAAAGGCGGGATCTTACGACCGGCAAACTCAACAATCGCTCAATTTGGGCAGAACTTTTTCCATTGATAAAAGTCTAAATTATTTGAATTTCAATACTTTCACTTTAAATTTACTGAAATATGTGATATTATAACTCAATTTTCACCATTTCCGATAAAACGGAGCAGGCTGTAACATTTTTTTAAGGTAACATAAGTGGGTCTTCTCCAAGCAAATTGGAGAAGAACCTCAAGAAATTAACACCTAAATAACGGGTTGAAAACAACAGGGCGCAATCGAAAATGACACAACAAAAAGATCAAATGTCCGCTTTTAACGGATTCAGCGAAAAAGAAGTGATCGAATTGTCCAGCCGGGCGAAAATCGATAAATTGCAGGCTGGTGAAATTTTGATGAAGAAAGACGATCCCGACCAAATGGTATTTATCATTTTGGACGGAAAAATGAGGCTTGTTCAAGGCCCAAAAGCGCATCAAAAAACCGTTGCCGTTTTTTCAAAAGGGGACTGGATTGAAGCCATGGCCCTTGTCAGGGACCCGTTACGAATGACATCCGTCATTGTTGTCGAACCGACCCGTGTCATGGCTTTGGATAAGACCACCATTGACAGCCTGAATGACAAGACACGGCTGTCCGTTTATAAACGTCTGGCCCATCTATCCACTGAACGCATCCGCCTGCTCAAAAAGAGTGAAAACAATCTTCTATCAAAGAACATGCAGTTAAAAGAAGATATTTTCAATTACCGTTCTCCATTGAAAACAGATTTTCACCATTCCGAAATGATTAAAAACATTATCAAGAAAGTTCCAAGATTGCCGGCATTTGCAACGACCCTATCCAGTCAACTTTTTACACAGGAACTCGTTGAACAGATCAAACGGGACCCGGCTCTCGTTGCCATTGTATTGAAAACCATCAACTCTGCTTTCTACGGTTTTCAGAAAAAAATTTCCGATATTCACCATGCCGTTGTTCTTCTTGGATTTGAACAAATATACCAGGTCGTCATTGCCGAAGGTATTAGCCGCACCATGCCGAATACACCAAAATTTAAGGCACTGCACCTTCATTCTGAAATTATCTCGCATATCGCATTTATGCTCTCTTTAGAGTCACGCCATGGCCATCCAGCCGAAATGGCCTCTTTTGGTCTGCTACACGAAATTGGCCAGATCGTCATCCAGTTGCTCAAAGATCAGAATCCAAAGTTGGCAACACTTGTTGAGGTCCTGGATCAGGCTCAATTGGGATCTCTTATGCTAAAGGAGTGGAATCTACCGGATGTTTTGTGGAAAAGCGTCGAGTTTCAAGCCTATCCCGAGTTCTCTTCTCCGCATAACATCCCCGAAGAATTAAGGTACAACATCACTTTACTGTATCTTAGCCATCTTTGCTATAACTTGTTTCAGGGCAAAAAAGAAAGCGAACTATCAACAACGTTTTTCGATGAATATATAGAACTGACAAGCTGGCGGGGATTGACCCTTGACGAAATCTCCAGGGAACGGCTGCTGCCGGCAATGGTGAAAAAGAGCAAGACTTACCCGTTACCTTTGCGGCAGCTTATAGAAAAACAAACATAAATAGGTGCTATTATGAGTCAGATGGTCGTTAGAAAAACCATATTGGTGGTTCTTCTTATTGTCGCTTTCATTGTGTCATCTTCAATTAATTCTGTTTTTGCCGACACGCGATATGTTTCTGATCGGCTCATCATTTCTGTTCGCGATGGACAAAATCAGAATGCTGCTGTTTTAGGATATATTTCGACGGGAGCACCGTTAGATATACTCGAGGAGAAAGAAGATTTGTTAAGGATTAGAACCGAAGATGGCATTGAAGGGTGGGTTCGGGCACAATATATCATTTCAGAAAAACCCAAGGTTTTGATCATCGAAAATTTGAAAAATGAAATCACGGCGTTAAAAAATGAAATCGAAACGTCTAAAAATGAGCAAGATTCTGCTTCAAATACGTTATCGAAAACAAAGAAAATGTATCAGGAAGAAATCGAAGAGTTAAAAGAAGAAGTAAATATAAATCAGAAATTTGCTGCAAAAGCAAAAAGTGACTTTATACAGCTTAATAAAAAGCATACAAATCTTCTCAGGCATTCAAAAAACACGGAAGAACTGATCGGTGAAGTAGAAAAGTTGAAGAAATTAAATGCCGAATTGAACACTGAAGCCAAAAACCTTAGAAAAGATCGAAAAAATCCTTTGAAATCGAATAAAATACAATCGTTTATTGCAGGAGCAGGGGTTTTACTCTTTGGATTCATACTCGGTGGATCAGCAAGGAAAAAAAAGAGATCCAGATTTATTTGACCCTTATTTTTCAAGGTTCTTCTCCAATTTAGTTGGAGAAGAGGGTCCAAGGCTTGCCTGCCTCGGGCATGGAATCAAAGAAGGAATTCGGC
>CAXMTB010000027.1:26370-26676 GCA_964195835.1 uncultured Nitrospinaceae bacterium
TGTAGCGGGATTTCCGCTACGCTCCAACAAGCTGCGGGGAATGCGCTCGCTTTTTCAGTTCAAAATCAAAGAATGAATTCGGCGGGCTGGACGCCATGAGTGGAAGGATGAAGGCTTTCAACAATGTTTCGCCGGAATACACCGGATTGTGCATCGTGTTCATTCAGATCCACCACACCGTCCTTTGTATACCCCCCCTGTCCGTCTTCGGCCAATAGTACGACCTTGGGCCGCGTTCCGTCGACTCCTTTTCCGGCTTCTATTACAAGGGCCAATTCACCGGTGTCCAGCTCAAGAAGTGAACCG
>CAXMTB010000028.1:0-26634 GCA_964195835.1 uncultured Nitrospinaceae bacterium
CACGCCACGATAGTCTTTTTTGAAGCGATTGTAAATAACCGAAACTTTTCCAAGGCAAGAGCGCGTTTGTTTCAAGACGAACCCATCGTTTGTATATTGAAAAATGATAAATTTATATAATAACATGTTAAATTTTCTTGAAGTTTTATTATTATAACGGTAATAAAGAGTGTCGCCATTTGATGGATCCCGATTTTCTTCATGCTGGCTTATTGGGCCGGACGGCCAAACATAAAGCCTTCATCAGCAAAGGAGGGTT
Source organism: uncultured Nitrospinaceae bacterium (assembly GCA_964195835.1). Taxonomy (GTDB): domain Bacteria; phylum Desulfobacterota; class Desulfobacteria; order Desulfobacterales; family UBA11574; genus UBA11574. The sequence goes on from CAXMTB010000028.1 coordinate 260, forward strand.
TAACACCATGGGCAAAAATCAAAACATCCTTCTTGTTTATCCCAAAGTCCCAAGCAATACGTACTGGAGTTTTAAGGGTGCACTGAAATTTATTCGAAAAAAAAGCGCCATGCCACCTTTAGGGCTTCTGACCATCGCCGCCCTTTTCCCGGATATGTACAACCTGAAGCTGATTGACTTGAATGTTGCGCCTTTAAACGACAGCGATATTCACTGGGCGGATGCGGTATTTATTTCCGCCATGATTGTTCAACAGGATTCCATGAAAGAGGTGATTCGACGCTGCAGATGGTTTGGCAAAATCATTGTTGCAGGAGGCCCCTTTCCGACGTCAAATCATAAGGACATCACCGGCGTCGACCATTTTCTCTTGGGAGAAGTTGATCAAACCTTGTCGGATTTTTTACAGGATCTGGAAAAAGGCATCGCAAAACCTGTTTATCCGAAACCGTCTTATCCGGATATCTCCAATCTGCCGGTCCCGAGGTTCGATCTTTTAGATGTTGATGCATACGGTTCCATGGCCATTCAGTATTCCAGAGGCTGTCCCTTTCACTGTGAGTTCTGTGATATCTGGACCATCTATGGCAACAAGCCACGCTTAAAATCTGCCGATACACTCCTGCGAGAACTGGATACACTTTATGATCATGGGTGGCGTGGGCCGGTGTTTCTTGTTGATGACAACTTCATCGGCAACAAGAAACGGGTTAAGGCCGAACTTTTGCCGGCGCTAAAAGCCTGGCAAATCGAGCATGAGTACCCTTACCATTTTTTTACCGAAGCCAGTATTAATATGGGCGACGATGAGGCGCTGCTGACGGCCATGCGGGAGGCTGGATTCAACCAGGTTTTTATCGGGATTGAAACCCCTGATCCCAAGGGACTTGAAGAAACCGGCAAGATACAAAATCTAAAAGCGAACATGGAGCATTCCATTCGAACGATTCAACGACACGGAATGGAAGTCATGGCAGGATTTATCATCGGGTTTGACAGTGATAAAGAGGATATTTTCGACCGGCAAATTGCCTTTATTCAACAAAATGCCATTCCCAAAGCAATGATCGGCTTCTTGAATGCCCTTCCCGGGACCCGTCTTTATCATCGGTTGATGATGGAAGGCAGAATATTAAAGGCGTCCCTCGGCAACAACACCCACTGCATGACCACTAACTTTAAAACCATCATGGACCCGAACCGGTTAAAAGAAGGATATAAAAGAATTCTGACCTGTATTTATGATTTCAATCTGAAAAACTATTTTGAACGTTGCAGCCATTTTTTGGATAATATAGAGTATACTGGATATTTTCAGAGAAAAATTCACGCTGAAGACCTAAAAATTTTTTTCAGATCCATTTGTGGGCAGCTTTTGACGCCATATGGTTTTCAATATCTAAAATTTGTCCTTCGGAGCATGATCAAACACCCCAACATTTTTGGTGAAGCCATCTCTTTATGCATTTCCGGACATCACTTTCACACCATTACACAACATACTTTGAAAACCGAAAAAATCGCGTCGATTCTTGATGAGAAATACCATAATTTTTGTGATTTGGTAAATCAATATTCCGATGCCATGATGAACAATTCAAAAGAGAACTATCAATATTGGGTTAAGCTTTTGAAAAAAAAGGTCAAGATACTCAAGCAGATGCAATACACCATCAACAAAATCCATACAGACCACCGTTATGAACTCAGTCAAAAATACATTGAACTCTCAAGGAAAATGCGGGAAAAACTGACGAATTTCGAAGCCATGGTTCTGGGAACTGCCGCTCCATCCCAGAAGTAACCGAATGCCGGGATTTATCGGATTTTCTTTGCAAAGGTCTCTCTTTTTCTCATCCTCCATTACGCCCCTTTCATAATTTACGGATCAAAAGCTTTCTTCTAATCTCAGGTGTTCTGTCCTTTTTTATGAGGTAATATTGTTGACCTTTGGTATGGTTCAATATTAGTTTGTGCGCTAGTTTATGGGGCGGTCAAAATACCCGCTATTTTTTATTGACAGAACATACCACGTTGTGCCACTAAAGCAAGATTTGATATTATAAATTTCATCTTACTAAAATTGAGGGAGAAGTCTATGGACAGTGAAGAATTTGCAATATTTCGGAAAAAATTAAACAAAACCCAAAAACATATGGCGAATCTTTTGGGGGTATCTATCAAAGCCATACACAGCTATGAGCAGGGCTGGCGATCCGTGCCGCCTCATGTGGAAAGACAGATGTTTTTTCTAATGGCCAGAAAAAGGGGTGGCCTCAAAGCGCAAAAACCGTGCTGGACGGTCAAAAGATGTCCCGCAAAACAAAAAAAAGAATGTCCTGCGTGGGAGTTTCAAGCAGGAAGGTTTTGCTGGTTCGTTAACGGAACCATTTGCTGCGGGACAGCGCATGAGAAATGGAAAGAAAAGATGAAGGTATGCCGGTCTTGCGAGGTCCTGGCGCAGATAATGTGATCTGAGAGTCGTCATGCTTTTACAAGTCATCTCAAAAATGCAGATGTCGTTCAAGGACAAGTCCGCCAAAAACGGATAAAGCGTGAGACGCCGTATGCGAGCAACCATAGGGGACATCGATGTATTGGGACCTTATATTTTTAATTTTGATCCTTATCAAACCCATGCCCATTATCAGGATGATTGGGAAAAATTGTTTAAAAAGATCCAGGATAATTATGATCCTCCCGGACCCATGAACATAAAAAATAAAAATAGTTATTGGGTGATATTTTGTAAGGGAATATTATCCGGTGCTGAGTTTTTATCCGGTTTTGAAACCTATGATGCTTTTGATAATTTTGTGAATGGCTTTGGCTTTAATGACATATCCATTGGTGCACTGCCCATTTTATTGGATCAAGAGATGTATGGGATGGGGTTTCCCATTGCCTGCGATTGGCTGAAGGAGATCGGCTACTCTAATTATTGTAAACCCGACACCCACACCATTGAAATTTTGTATGGAGCCGGTGTCTCCAGCCAGGATAATTATACGGTGTTCCAAACCATGGTGAGGATGGCAAGGGTCAATAATGAGCCTCCTGCCGTTATTGATAGATTGTTGTGGCTGATTGGATCCGGTAAGTATGTTGAGGAAAATGAAAAAATAACCCGTCAAAAGGCCTCATTTATCCAAGATATATGCCCTATTTTGTATCAAATTTAATATCTTTAGGATCATTCCGGCACCAAGGTGCGGCAGAATCCTTAAAACACATATTTTATTGACTTATCAGCGGGATGATATCACAATGCCGATTATGCAGTTCATGCGGTACGGAATGTCAGGAATTAAAGGGACAGCAGTTTTGTGATAAGTCATTACCGTATCACATTTTTTAGTAAACTTAGGTGCTTGCAAGGTGTCAAAGTCGGCGCTCATGCATATCAACGTATAAAATGATCGAGTTTTTCGAAAATATATCTATGCCCTAATCCTTTTTAACACCTTCCCGCCTTTAACCGGCCTCCTTGATATAATTTAGATAGATTTTAAATCAATCCGGCCGCCGACATGATATCCGGTACCAGTTCTTCCTTGTTGATGGCCATAATGTGGACGCCATCACACATTTTTTCCTCGTGAATCCGTTTGATCATGCGGCCGGCAATCTCTATGCCTTTTGCCAGAACCTGACCCTTGGGGGCTGAGGCCATTTCGTCTATCAAGTCCTGTGGCACAAAAACACCCGCTATGTTTTTGTTCATAAACCGGGCCATAGGTGCAGAAGTCAATAAAATAATACCCGCCAGAATTTTCACATTGAACTGTCCGGCGTATTCCATGAACTTTTTGAATCTGTCCAGGTCAAATACGGCCTGGGTCTGGATAAACTCGGCACCGGCTTCAATTTTTTTTTCGAATTTGATAAGCTGGGGTTCAAGGGGATCGGCTTCCGGCGTGACAATGCCGCCGGCGCAAAATGAAACCCCGCCGTCCAGATCGTTGCCGCTGATATCCTTGCCCCCTTCAAGCTTTCTGACAACCCCCAGCAGCTGACTGGAATCCAGATCGAAAACGGCCTTAGCCTCTTTATGATCACCCAGCATGATCGAATCCCCGGTAAGGCAAAGGACGTTGTGAATCCCCATGTAGGAAGCAAAAAGCAAATCCGCCTGGAGCGCCAGACGGTTGCGATCCCGGCAGGTCATCTGCAATATCGGTTCACCGCCTATCTCTTTTACCAAAAGAGCTCCGCCCAGGCTGGGAAACCGCATGACCGAACTTTGGTGATCGGTTACATTAATAGCATCTACCTTGTCTTTTAGAAGCTCGATATCGTGGGCCATGCGTTTAAGGTTGGTCCCCTTGGGGGGAGCGGCCTCACAGGTTATGACAAATTTGCCCGACTTTAAGGCTTTTTGAAATGCAGAAACCATCTCACAGGTCCTTTCTTAAAGGTTTATTTTTCCGATAATATCATTTTCCCCGGGGTTGGCTCTCCCAGGTGATTCCTCGGTGGCTGGAGCCTGCGCATGGAATCCAGCCGTCCCAGATCCATCAGCCGGTTATATATCATTGTCCAGGCGCAATCTTTTCTTTTGTCTATTTCACATTTTCCACTATCCGTCCCCCCGCAGGGACCATTTACCAGCCCTTTGTGGCAAGAAGTGACGGGACATATTCCGCCGGTTTCACCAATGATACAAGTACCGCACTGGGTGCAGATCTCAGTAAACTCTCCCGCGGCGGTCTCTTTCCCCATGAACAAGGTGTCCAGAGCCGGCACAACCATTTTCTTTAACTGCCTTGCAATAGTCTGGACACCGAAAGCGCAGGTCATGATCAAAAGCGTATCGGCCTGGTCAATTTGGTGGCCGTATTCGGCCAAGGCATCGGTTGTTAAATTGTCACAAGCCACCGGAACAACCAGATGGCCGGTAATAAGTTTGCCTTTGCCGGACAACTGCTCCTGCATGGCCCTCACTTCAGGCTCGCCGCCGGTACGTGTCAAGGTAACACACGTACCGCAGCCAATGATGAAGATTCTCCCTGATCCGCTTAAAAGCAGATCGATCTCTTTTTCAGCTTTTGGTTGTGTAATAGACCTGATCATATTGACATCCTCTCTTTTTCCAAATCACATCTTAAACACCTTTTGGATTCGCTTATGGCCTCTTGGCTGGAGAGCCCTTTCTCAACTTCGCGAAAGTCGCTTACTCTTTTTTCTGCTTTTTCGAGTTCGACCCGGATTCTCGGCATCTCTTGTTCTGTTTCCTCATCCAGCGCCAGGCCTGCATCCTCATGCATAGCGGTTTTCACGTCCGGAATTTCAACAGGACCGCTTGCTCCCTGAAGATACTTATCTATGGCGATTGCCGCTCTTCTTCCTGACGCGATAGCCCGTATGACAAAAGTCGGCCCTGTTGTAAAATCTCCGCCGGCAAATACACCGGAAATGTTTGTGGAAAGCGTGTTTTCATCAACAACCAGCGCCCCCCACAAAGCCCTCTCTAACTGACTGTCTTCTGATAAAAAAGACATGTCTTGAGCCTGTCCAATGGAGATGAGAACATTTTCGGCTTCAACAAGTTGCGTGACTTCTTCATTGCATTCGGGGTTAAAGCACCCTTCATCATCAAACACACAAACACAGCGGACAAATTCAATCCCGGTTACCTTGCCGTCTTGATACAGAATCTGCTTGGGAGACCATGAAGGATTGATGACAATCCCCTCATCGAGGGCCTCTTCGACTTCCTTTTCCCACGCCGGCATTTCGTCTCTCGGTTCCAGGCAGAAAATCTGGACATGCTGTGCCCCGGCCCGCAACGCGGTTCTGGCAACGTCAATGGCAACATTACCCCCCCCGATGACAACCGCTCTGTTTTTAAGGCGCATCTCCTGACCCTTTTTGATGCCGTTTAAAAAATGGAGCCCGTAATAAAGGCCTTCCAGATCCTTATCTTCGCCCGGAATCCCGATTTGTTTGCTGGCCTGTGCTCCGGCAGCCAGAAAGACTGCTTCATAACCCTCATTTAGCAGATCGGTGAAGGTATGTCCGGCATCAATCGGAGAGTTGTATCGAATTTCAACCCCGCAGTTTTCAATATATTTAATCTCATCCTCAACCACCTTCCGGGGAAGGCGAAATTCGGGAACCGCAATACCTAACATCCCGCCGGCTATCGGCTGGGACTCAAAGACAGTCACCTTGTAACCCATTTTGGCCAGAAAATAGGCACATGACAGACCTGCGGGACCAGCCCCCACAACTGCAGCCATCTGCGCTTTGGTAACAGGAAAAGGATCTCGGGACGATCCGATATGTTCAAAATACCAGTCGGAAGCAAACCGTTTGATCGATCGGATGGCTACCGGTTCGTCCAGTTCGCCTCTTCTGCACTTGAACTCGCAAGGATGGATGCAGATACGGCCGCATACTGCCGGGAAAGGATTCCTCTCTCTGATAATATCTACGGCTTGCTCGTATTTACCAAGCGCAACAGCGGCAACATAGTTGGGCACATCAATTCCGGCCGGACAGGCGTGCTGGCAGGCGGAAATAACCATGGAGTCACAAGTTGCTCCTGCGCATCTGTGCTCCCTGATATGATCTTCGTATTCTTTAACAAAATATTTCAAAGTGGAAAGCGCCGGCTTTGCACAAGCTTGACCCAGGCCGCAAAGCGATGATTCTGTAATGGTTGCACCCAATTCCTTTATGGTTTGGATATCAGAGATTTGGCCCTCACCCCTGGTTATGCGTGTTAAAATTTCCAAAAGCTGAGTCGTACCCAGTCTGCATGGTGCACACTTTCCGCAGGATTCCGATTGGGTAAAGCTTAAGAAAAACCGGGCAATTTCAACCATGCAATTATTTTCGTCCAGTACCACCAGACCGCCGGAGCCCATGATGGCACCGATCCGCTGAATCGTATCGTAATCGACAGAAAGGTTTAAAAATTGCGCGGGGACGCAACCACCTGAAGGCCCCCCCATCTGCACGGCTTTAAACTTTCTTCCCTTGGGAATGCCGCCGCCGATCCCAAAAATAATGTCCTTAACGGTTGTACCGATAGGCACTTCAACAAGTCCCGTATTGTTGACCTTGCCGGCCAACGAAAATATTTTTGTGCCCTTGCTGTTGTCGGTACCTACTTGTCCATACCATTCGGCACCGTTTTTTATGATTAAGGGCACATTAGCCCAGGTTTCCACATTGTTGATGTTGGTGGGCTTTCCGCCCAGCCCGGACTGAGCAGGAAACGGCGGACGGGCTCTGGGCATGCCACGTTGGCCTTCAATGGAAGCCATCAGAGCGGTTTCCTCGCCGCACACAAAGGCCCCCGCCCCTATTTTCAAAGACAGGTCATAATTGAATCCGGTCCCAAGGATGTTCTCACCCAGCAGGCCCAGCTCTTTGGCTTGCTCAAGGGCTATGGTAAGGTGTTCAATCGCAATAGGGTATTCTTCCCTGACATAAATATATCCATACTCAGCCCCGATAGCATAGGCACCGATCAGCATCCCTTCAAGGACCGCATGGGGGTCACCTTCCAATATGGCTCGATCCATAAAGGCACCCGGGTCGCCTTCGTCTGCATTGCAGATAATATATTTGGGACTCCCCGGGGCCTGACGAGTGAATTTCCATTTGAGACCCGCCGGGAAACCCGCCCCCCCCCGGCCTCTTAGTTTAGCGTCTGTAACTTCCGCAATAACATTTTCAGGTGTCATTTTGGAGAGCATCTTGGCAACGGCCTGATATCCACCGGCACCGATATAATGATCGATGTTGGTGGGACTGATCCGTCCACAGTTGGCCAGCACCCTTCTTTCCTGTTTTTTGTAAAAAGGAATCTGATTGCGGTAAAAAACAGGGGCACCCGTTACAGGATCCTTGTAGGCCAGCCGGTCAATAAACCGGTTGTTTCTAAGCGTCATATCAACAATTTCTGAAGCAGCTTCCGGATCTACTTCCTGGTATTGAATACCTAACGGCTCTATGGCCATAACAGGGGCCTTGGCGCAAAATCCATGACACCCGGTAGCCCTGATTTCCACCTCATTCGACAAGCCCTGTTTTTTGACCTCTTTTTCAACAGCTTCCATAACTTCGGATGCACCATAAGCCCGGCAGCCGGTCATGCAGATATGAACTTGCGTTTTTCTTTTAGCATCCCGGGCAAGTATTGTGTTACGGAGCCATTCCAGTTGGCCGATGGATGAAAGTTTCTCCATACGTTTTACTCTTCCTCCTTATCCTTCCCGTACTGTGCCAGCAAACTGGAAATTCTGGTTGGAGCCAGTTTGCCGTAATAGGTACGGTTAACCATCATGGCCGGAGCCACAAAACAAGCACCGAGGCAGGCCACCGTCTCTAGGGTGAATTGATAATCAGCGCTGGTCTCACCTTTTTCCAGGCCCAACTCATTTTGCATCAATCTTAAGATGTTCCTGCTCCCTTTCACATGGCAGGCGGTGCCGCGACAAACTTTTAGCACATATTTGCCTTTGGGCTTCAACGAAAATCCGGCATAAAAGGTGATAACCCCTTGAACCTGGCTGGGAAACATTTTTAGTGCCTGGGCAATCGGTTCAATCGATTCCGGAGGGACGTAACCGAACGTCTCCTGAACTTCCTGCAGCAGCGGTATCAGCGCCCATTTTTCATTTTCATGTTTTGCAATCACAGCGGTAAGTTTATTCCAGTCTATTTCCTTAGGCTCCATGATTTTATCCTTTAATCAGTGAGAAGTAAAAAGTGACCAGTGAACAGAGATCAGTAATCAGTAACGAGCATCGAGCAACCAGTATCCTTTATTCTGTATCTTGCATCTTGGATCATGTATCTTGATGCTCTATTTTTTCAACCTTGACCCGGCACGTCTTCCATCCGGGTGAATCCGGCTCTCCCAGCGGGGTCATTGCGATCAGGTTCATGGCATCATTGTCGTTAAACGCCAGCGGGATAAATATTTGTCCCGGACCCAAGCGGCTGCTTAATCTGATCTGCCTCTTTATCTCTCCATGCCGGGATGAAACTTTGACGGTGTCCTGGTCATTTATTTTCAACTTTTCGCCGTCTTGAGGTGAAAGTTCTATCTCCCCTTTAAAATCCAGCTTTAAGCTGCGATTCGAATAACCGGTCCGGGTCCCACCCCCAAAATGATAACGTGCGAACCCGAAGATTGCCGTGAAAGGGTAGTTTTTATCGGATAATTCATCTTTAATATCGCCTTCACAGGAAACAACAGGGGAGAAAGAAATGATGGTTTTCGTTTTTGCAGCTTTATCGCCTTCACGCCGGCCGTCCACCGTTATCCAGGCGGTGGAGGTATGCCTGTCCAGGTCTTCATACATGGGGACAAGCCGGCGGATTTCATCCCTTACATGCCCAAGGGAAACATAATGTTTTGCATCCCCTAATTTTGAAGCCAAAAGTCCTAAAATCTCCCAATCCGGACGGGCATCGCCCGGCGGTGTCACCACCGGGCCAAATGACTGAATCCTGCCTTCCATGTTCGTAAAGGAACCGCCTTTTTCAGCAAAGGCGGCACCGGGCAGAACCACATCTGCAATTTGAACTGTTGCGGTATTCAATATATCCTGCACTACAATGAAATCGAGTTTTTGGAGAGCTTTTTTAACCCGATCCGGTTGAGGGAGGCTGCAGAGGGGGTTTTCCCCCATAATGTACAACCCCTTAAGATTGCCCTTTTCAGCCTCTTCGATCATGCCGACCATATTGAGGCCGTTTGCCGCTGATATTTCCGTCTGCCAGAGCTTCTCCCAACGTTTACGGTTGGAATCATTGTTCAGAAGCTGCCAGCCGGGAAGCGCATTCGGAACCGCTCCCATATCCTGGGCCCCCATCTGATTGTTATCTTTGGCGAGGACGTGGATGCCGGCCCCCTCAAACCCGAGACTGCCGGTCATCAGCGCAAGGTTGATAACGGCCTCCATGGCCTGCATGCCGCAGCTTTGCAGCAGGATTCCACTTCCGATCACAAAGGCAATCTTTTTACCTTGCAGTAATTCGGCCGTTGCATTTAGATCATTCGCATCTATGCCTGTCAAACGGCTGACCTGTTGCAGTTTGAAAGAAGCAAGACCGTTGCTATATTGCTCGAACCCTTCGGTAAACTGCTTGATATAAGCATCATCGTGCCCCTTTTTCTCATACAGTAATGCTGCCAGACCGTTGATCAATGCAACATAGTCAGGTTCTAAACCGTTGCTGTTCGAAAGATCGAGCCAGGCGGATGAAAAATCAGTAAGGTCTGTCCGTCTCGAATCAGCCACCACTAAAGGAATACCTTTTTTGCAGGCCCTCTTCAGATAGTAGCTCACCACAGGCGTCGAATGACCCGGATCTGCGCCCAGAACAAAAATGGCTTCGGCCTTTTCAAGCCAGGCAAGGGGGCCTAAGCGCCACAGCCCGTCGGTTCTTTTATCAAGGAGGTTCATGACAGGTCGCCCGGACAGGTAACCGCCGTTATCCACATTGTTTGTGTTAAAAAGAACCCTGGCGATTTTCTGAAAAAGATAATTCTCCTCATTGGTGCATTTAGAGGAGCCTAAGAATGCCACGCTCTGCGGACCGTTTTCATTTTTTATCTTTAAAAGCCGGCTGGCGGCGACCTCAAGCGCCTCATCCCATGAGGCCGGAACCATTGTATTTTCAGCATCCGCGGTAGCCTGCCGGATCAGGGGTTGGGACAATCGATCGGAGCTATTCAGAAAGTCATGGGAAAAGTGTCCCCGGACGCAGAGGGTTGCCCCGTTGACAGTATCCGGCCGCTTTGAAGGATTCACTTCCACAATCCTGCTACCCGTATAACCCATGGCCAGATTGCAGCCCACGCCGCAAAATCCGCAGACAGAGAGAGCTTCGAACTCAGGGGTCGAAATGTAACTTTTATTATTTTGAGACAATGCGCCGGTAGGACACATGGACAGGCATGTACCACAGAATGTACAGTTCGACTGCTCCAAACCCCGATCATGTACCGTGGTGGGACGGGATTTGAAACCTCTGAGATTGTAGTCTATGGCACCCACCACTACCAGTTCATGGTCAGCCCGGATGCATTTCCCGCACAGGACACATTTACTTAAATCTCTGGTAATAAAAGGGTTGGCCTGTTCCAGGGTTTTATAATTGGGCATGGGATACAGATTTGTTTCACCAATACCCAGCTGAGCGGCAAACTGGCGCAATTGGCAGCGGTTACCTTTGCTGCAAACTACACACGATTCGGGATGTTCGGCAATCATCAGCCGGATGATATTTTGCCGGTGGGTTTTTATGCGCACAGTGTCAGTTAGAATGGACATTTTCTGGGCAACAGGCGTAACGCATGATGCCATAATACGACCTGTTTCTTTTTCTTCGACTAAACAGAGACGGCAGGCCCCGAAGGGTTTTAGATCAGGATGATGGCAAAGATTGGGAATCTTTATGCCCAGATCTTGTGCAGCATTTAAAATGCTTGTTCCGGCTGAACATGTAATGGTTTTTCCGTCAATGGACAGAGTTATGCTTTCCAAGTAACTACCCCCTTTTTTTATTTCAGACGGTCTTATTTGGAGCTTTTGATCTCTTTTCCAAATGTATCATATTTCTTAAGCAGATAAATAAAATCTCTATAAACCACACCAGCCCTGTATGCATAAAGGACCACATTATTCGACCGGATGGACGCATGGCGCCATCTCCCCAACTACCAGCTTGAACGACGTGGAGACCTGTTCTTCTCGCTGTACCTGCCCGAGGTACTGGAAGCCAAGCTTGGCTTCCCCGTGGGCAGCGCAATCATTCCAGAGTTCCCGGTCCGAATCGGGACGATCTATCCGGACATCCCAATCGACAAGTCATACAAGATCGACTACGTCGCCCTGTCGGCTGACGCCGACAAGGCGATCTTTGTTACTTCTTATCCTTTCCTTAGCCCAATCTGAGCGATTAATAGGTACCGACACCCAATCCAGGCGGGCGTAAAGCCCGCCCCTACGGGACATTGCTTAACCTATTGGGTAGGGGCGGGGTTTATTCCCGCCCGCACATAACTCAATCTAGGTTAAGGCTTGGTGTTATCTTTGTGGGCGCGGCTTTCCAGCCGCGATGAAGCGATTACGGCTTTCAAGCGACTTTCTTTCGTGGCTGGAAAGCCACTCCCACGAGTTGTTGATGTTAATTTAATGATATTGAGTTGTAACGCGCAACTCGATCCTACTTTAGTTTCGCTGCATCAAGGTAGAGTTTGAGCTTCTCCTCGCCGCCGATGGTGATAATGTGAACTCCCTGGCACAGGTCCTTAAGACCGGTAACGATATCACTAAAAATTTCAACACTGGCCTTTTGTCTGTCCGGAGCGCGGGCCAGTTTTTGGATAATCCATTCAGGGACCATGCCGGATCTAAGATGACGATTGAGAAAGCGGGCCATCCCGGCGGTTCGCAATATCATGACTTCCGCGATTACAGGAACGCCGAAGGTTTGAGCCTGTTTTAAAAATTTCGCAAATAGATCCACATCGAACACCGGCGTTGTCAAGAAGTATCCGGTACCGATTTTGGTCATTTCCTCCATTTCTTTCATTTCCAGATCCGGAACATTTTTCCCCCATGAGGATTCGACCCCGGAGCCCAGCAGGAAATCGGCCTTGGATTTAAGGGAGTCTCCCTCCATGGTTTCACCTTGGCGGATGTGTTCCAGCACGGAATCCAGTTTTCCGGCATCCACGTGGAAAAACATCATTTCCTGCAAACTGTCGCCGGTCAAACGGTAGTCATCAGTAAAGACCAGCAGGTTATCGATGCCGGCGTTATGGGCATTGATCAGATCTTTTTGCAGCTGCAGGCGATTCTTGTCCCGGATCGTGGTCTGGTAAATTGGTTCAAGCAGGTTCTGTTTTAAAAGCTCACAGGTTTTAATGGTATCTACGACAATTCCCTCAAGTTCGACTTCAGACAGTGACACGCCATCCACGCGCCCGCGCACCTGGCTTAGACTTCGCACAAGTTCTTCGGGTTCCTGATCAACGGGTGCCTGAACTTCCGAGGTGACAACGAATTTCTTCTTTTTTAAGGCGGTTTTAAGCTTCATGTTTGCCTCCCGATTGTTGGAGGAAGGGCCTCCGGCCGTTGAAGGAGCGCTTCGCCCGAGGTTAGAGGTTGGAGGAAAAAAAGCTGAAGGCTGAAGGATGAAAGCTCAAAGCTCAAGCCTGACGTCAGTTGATTTTATTTGCATTTGCCGACCTCCGTCCAATTTTCTCATCTTCCCAGCGAAGCGATCTCCCACCTCCCATCGATTTTTTTAAGCCTCCAACCTTCAACGGCCGAAGGCCTCTATTCTCATCTTCTCAACTTCTTAGCTTCTGATCTTCTAAATCGTCATTCGTCACTCATCATTCCCTCAGTCCCAGCAATCGAGCGATTTCATCTTTCAGCTGCGGCAGCGGGAAAGGCTTGGAAAAACAGGCGTCGGCGCCATTTTCTTTCATTTTCTTGAATTTATCTTCGTCCAGATAAGCGGATAAGACGATAATCTTGGTGTCTCGGGTCTCCGGGTTTTCCTTGATTTTTTTACAAACTTCATAACCCTTGATGTCGGGCATCATGATGTCGAGGATCACCAGGTTTGGTGCAAAATGGTTGACCTGCAGCCCAGCCTCAAAACCGTCGGAGGCAGAGATGACTTCATAATCGAATTCATCTTCCTCCAGGGCCTGAACGATGGTCTCGACGATAATGGGGTCATCATCCACCACCAGAATCTTTATTTTTCCCTCCGTCGGTTCTTCTTTTGGAATAGGGATTCCCTGCTTTTGCATAAATGCAACCAGATCCGCCCGGCTGATGCGACGATGGCCCCCCACAGTCTTGTAAGCCTTGATATGCCCCGATTCGATCCAGTTAATGATGGTTTTGGGAGACACATTACAGTGTTGGCCGGCTTTAAAAACGGTGAGTACGTCCTTCATAACTGACTCCTTTTTTGAATTATAATAATTATAGCTATTTTAGTTATTATGGTTAAAATAGTTTGTCAAGTGTTTTTTAAATTTATATTATAAAATTCTTTAACTATCAAATTTTATAACATAAATAATGATAAGGTGTAAGGATTGACTTAAAATAATTATAGATTTTATAATTATTATGGAATTTTTTTGAATCAGATTTGCTTTGTTTAATGGGGCGTGAAAGGGGAAAGGCAAAAAAGCTGAAAGGTCAAAGCTCAAAGTTGAAGGCTCAAAGGATATGAATTATGGATTAAGGAGTAAAAGGGGAAAGACTTTGGTTCTCAGTAAACAGGATCAACAGGATTAGCAGAATAATTATTTGTAAAAAGGGTTCTGCGCTCAGAGGTTGAGACGTCTAAAGGCTTGTAGTGTTTTTTTGCCTCAAACCTCCAACCTCCAACCTCAAGCGAAGCGATCCTTACACCCTGTTGTCGGAAAAAACCGGCAGGGTAATGACAAACGTGGTTCCGGTTCCCACCTCGCTTTTAACGACAATGTCTCCGTCATGATCTTTGATAAAACCGAAACAAACCGAGAGGCCCAAACCGACCCCTTTGACCTCGCCCTTGGTGGTGAAGAAACTGTCAAAAATTTTGTCCATGTGATTTTCTTTAATACCGGAGCCGGTATCCGTTATTTCAATGATGACGTTTTCGCCATCACCGCTGGTGGACACTGTCAAGGTCCCGCCGTTGGCCATGGCATCCCGGGCATTTGCAACCATATTTAAAAAAACCTGGCGCAACTGGTTTTTGGATGCATTCACCCGGCCTAATCCGTCTGTGAACGTCGAGGCGATACGGATATCGTTTTCTCTTAACTGTTTTTCATGCAGCAATAAAATTTCATCAATGACCGTGTTGATATCGACCGGCTGTCGTTGCTCCTGATCCGGTTTGGAAAAAGAAAGCATTTTGCGCAGCAAATCACTCAGCCTGAAGGTTTCAGAAAGTGCCATTTCCAGTATTTTGCGTCGTTTGCTCTGGGGCGCAATTTCGGTTTTCAACAATTCCAGGGTGTTCATAATTCCATACAGGGGGTTGTTCAATTCATGGGCAATCTGTGAGGTTAAACGACCCATAGCCGCCAGCTTTTCGGATTGCAGCAATTGCTCCTGGGTGCGGCGCAAGGCGCGCTCCATTCCCAAGCGGTCTCTCAGATCGACAAAAGATTCCACCGTCGCAACTTCGTTTCCATTGGCATCATAAATGGTGGCTGCCGAAAGAGTTCCTTCAACCACCTCTCCGTCCCTGCGGACATATACCATCGGGTAAGCCTTCAGCCTGCCGCCCCCCCCGTATTCATCGCCGCGCCGCATTTGCATTACCTTGCGAGCCATGTCTTCCGGATATATTTTGTCGATATTCATTTTTCCGATAACTTCGCCGGCCTTGTATCCGAGGGTTTCTTCCGCAGCCAGGTTCCAGATAATGATATTGCCTTTCAAATCCGTTGCCATCGTGGGATTGGGTGAACTCTGCACAATTTTATTCATAAAATCATAGGCTTCCTTCAGCTCCTTTTCCAACCGCTTGCGTCGGATGATGCCTGCCAGCGTGTTGGCGATGGCGACCAGAAATTCGATCTCCCGCTGGTCGTGGTGATGGCCTTCCCTGATATAGAGGTTGATCACCCCGAGGGTTTCGTTTTTGTACAAAATGGGAACGCAGTAATGACCGTGGGGCATAATTCCGTCATAGCCGATATCGTGGGATTCATCCAGGCAATCGACAAACTGTATTTCTTGAGTCAAAGCCGCCCGACCGCAGTGGCACATGCCAAAGGGAAGGTTTGCGCACGCTTTTTTGATCGGTTCGGCCAGCCGGCTTTGCGCCTTCATGGTCAGCATTTTGGAATCGTCTTCGACCAAGAAGATGCAGCCCTGTTTTTTCAATGCCAGCCACGGAATTGAAAGAATCAGTTGTAGGGTCCGTTCCAGCAGCGTTTCAATGGGCATATCTTCAAGAGAATAGCGCAACAGCTTATTAATGACTGTTTCCTTGTCATAACTTAAGATTCTTTTAGAGAATACACCTGCAAGTCGCCTGACAATTTTCAGACCTATATCAGGATGGAGATCAAATATGTTGTTTAATTTATTTCTTTCAATCATCACCGCTTTTACATCCGTGGCGCAGATGCCCGAGGCTGTGTAACGACCGGATTCTACCATGCACGACCAGCCGAATATATCTCCGGGCTCTGTTAGACTGTTAGATATAGTACCACCGTTTTGAATTAAAAGTTTAACAGTTCCCTCCTCCAGAATATACAACCTCTCAGCATCATCACCCTTATTAAATAGTACAGTATCTTTAGTATAGTTCTCTTCAGAGCAAATATCGACGATCTTATTTAATACCTCCAAATCTATCCCTTTAAAAAGATCTATTTTTTTAATAATCATTTCTCAACCTCCTTGCTGAGAAGATCAGCACATCCCAGAAGAAAGAAGTCCACCCTTTGAGTGCACCCTTCACATTGGAATATCTTGATAATCATCTAAAAGGCACCTTCCAATCGCAAAAAAGGATGCGGTTTGTTATAGGTGGTTAAGGAAAATAACAACCCTTTAACAAAAGGAGGTGCTCAATGGAACTATACGCCGGATTAGATCTTCATTCAAGAAATACTTACATCGGTATTATGGACAAAGCGTTCAGCCGCGTGTTTAAAAAAAGAGTTCCGAATCATCTTGAACAGATCTTACAGACATTAGCCCCTTTTCGGGATCAAATCAAAGGTTTTGTGGTTGAGTCCACCTACAACTGGTACTGGCTGGTAGACGGCCTTATGGATGCAGGATATTCATCTGCTCATTTGGCAAAAATCGATGCCCTGCTTGAATCCGCCATAAAGGATGATTATAGTATAATTTATTGGATTTTTCGAAAGAAAACGTTTTTCAAATGTCGCATGGCTTAAATGGAGGAAAACATGAAAACATTTAAAGATATCAATTCCACCGTGGGATCGACACCGCTGGTGCGTCTCAATGCAGTTGCGAATGGGCTGGATGCCGAAATCTTTGCCAAGCTCGAGTTCTTCAATCCATTGGGAAGTGTCAAGGATCGAATCGGCGTTTCGATGATTGAAGCTGCCGAGGCCAAAGGGTTGATAAACCCGGACACCACCATTGTGGAGCCTACCAGCGGCAACACCGGGATTGCTCTGGCTTTTGTCTGTGCCGTCAAAAAGTACCCTCTGACATTGACCATGCCCGACACCATGAGCATCGAGCGGCGAAAGCTCTTAAAGCATTTAGGGGCAAACCTTGTTCTGACACCCGGCGCGGACGGGATGAAAGGCGCCATTGCAAAAGCCGAAAAGATTTTGGAAAATACGTCAAATGCCTATATGCCCGATCAGTTTTCCAATCCCGCTAATCCGGAAGTTCACCGGCAAACAACCGCCGAGGAAATCTGGCGCGACACCGGCGGCAACGTGGATATCTTCATATCAGGGGTTGGAACCGGCGGCACCATCACCGGGGTGTCTGAAGTCATCAAGTCCCGAAAGCCGTCATTTAAAGCCGTGGCAGTGGAGCCTGCTGATTCACCCATCCTGTCCGGCGGTCAGCCCGGACCTCACAAAATCCAGGGTATCGGTGCCGGGTTTGTGCCGGATGTGTTAAACACCAAAATCATCGACGAGATTGTTACGGTGACCAATGAACAGGCCTTTGAAACCGCCCGAAAGCTGGCTGCACTGGAAGGTATTTTGTGCGGTATATCATCCGGGGCCGCGGTTTGGGCTGCCATGGAAATGGCCAGTCAGGTTGAAAACAAAGGAAAACAGATCGTGGTCATTTTGCCGAGTACCGGTGAACGATATTTAAGCACGGATCTGTTTGTTGACTGAAGAAATATTTCATCAACACTTCTAAATATTCTCAGCGGATGTTGGCGTCGAACTTTTTTGTTCCTAAAAGTATTCCATGACACAAATCTTCCCATCGTTTTTTCTCTTCTTTGGCATAGCGCTGTACTTATTCAGTGTATGCCTTATGCTTAATTTTTATGCCTCATTTTCTTCTTTTTGATTTGCTTGAGCATTATAGCCTTTCTCAAAATAACATTACGTTTCAGCCACAGGATAATTCCGTTTCCATCGGCAAGAACTCGCAAATAAAACCGCGTAAAAGCGAACAGGGCCAAGGTCTTTAGATTAGACTGCGGGAATCTGATAATTTTCAACAATTTTGATCATCTCTATGCTGTTCGCTTTAACGCGGTCTAATTTGCTCAGACAGCTTCCCGATCGAAACGGAATCATCCTGCGGCTTACTGAAATTGGGACCGTTGGTTCAAATTTGTGGGAATAAGATTTGCTGGTGCAAAATGCCACAGAGTGGTGTTTTTTGCACCATCGCAATAACCACTTGAATCTATGTAGTTTACAGAGATATCGGGCCGAGGTGGTGCATTTTGAATCATATTGCCAAATCGGCTGACAGAGGAATTGCTTTATATTCATCATGTGAAATGTATCATGATTACATATTGTTATAAACATAGATAGAAAGGTTTCATGATTTGGCACCGATTATGCTTTAAGCATAGGGTAACGAGTCAGACAGTACCATCAATAGAACCCTATGACCTATAGCTAAGGAGGTTTATCATGGACAAACGAGCGACGAAAAAAACAAGAAACCCTTTCGTTTATGGTATCGCCAACGATCAATGCGTGTGGAGCAAAGCCGGTGTGGTCAAGCCTATGAAGTGCATCAATGCCTTTGACTGCCTTGATTGTTCCTTCGACCGGAGGGTGCAATCCAATTTTGAGGCAAAACAAGCGCAGGCTGGGAAGATGAGAAAAGCCCATATCACACCAAGGATGCGGATGCTGAGTCGCCAGCTAAAATGCCGGCACATGCTCAGTGGCCGCGTTGATTACAAGATGTGCGCTCATAATTTCAACTGTGTCAAGTGCCCCTATGACAAAATGATCGAAGACACGGGTTACATGCCCGGAATCAAGCCGCCGGTTTGTGATCAGGCTTCGGGCTTCAATGTGCCTAGAGATCACTATTTTCATTATGGACATACATGGGCCAGGGTGGAATACGGCGGCCGGGTGCGAGTAGGCATAGATGATTTTGCCCTCCGCCTGCTAGGCCCACAGGATGAGATCAAGCTTCCCAAGCTAGGAAAAACGGTTTTCCAGGGCCAACATCAGGCCACCCTGAAACGGGATCAGAACGAAGCTGCAACTCTGAGTCCGGTGGACGGCAAAGTGGTCGCCGTTAACTATAAAGTCAAAAGGAAAGCCCAAATGGCCAATGATTCGCCTTATTATGGCGGCTGGCTAATGGTAATCGAACCGACTGATCTGCGAAAAAGTTTGAAAAATTTATTCTTCGGCACAGAGAGTTTAGCCTGGATGGATGATGAAGCCACTCGCCTGAATACGCTGCTGAGTGAAGAAACCGGTTACCAGATGGCTGCCACAGGTGGTGAGGCCATCAAGGATATCTACGGGATGGTGCCGAAAATCGGCTGGGATCGATTGGTTGAAGAGTTTTTAGGCTAAGCTGAGGATTTCGGTTCTTAAGTATCCCGGTTGATCAATGTTTTCAGGTGTCGTTGGATTTCATATTCACATGCCGAGCAAAAGTAAATAGATAGCGAATCCAGCGGCTCTAAATTACTGGAGTGCTTCATTAGGCAGGTGGTTTTCCAGCAATGTCTAATGCCCAATAAATGAGCGACTTCGTGGAGACTAATCTTGGCGATCCGCTGGTAGGTCACCGCTGGATCCTCGGCGGAAAGACGATGCAGTGAAACCAAAGCCGCCTTACCCCCAAGTTGTGATTCGCCGTAGACGAAAGTGAGAATTGGCGTGCATAAATCACTCTCAATCAGCCCCAACTTGAGTGGTGCTCCGCCGGTTATAGAGCATAGTGTTTTAATGATCTTTGCCGAATCGAATTGGTTACGTCCAGGTACGTAGGCATAATCAGGTTTTTCGAGCACCGGTCGGATGTCGGTGTTGAGGCCCATTATCGCCTGAAGGTTTGCAGCGACGATGGAGACCGCAGTCTCATTTACATGGCCCAACAGGATGAGATCTACCAGGGCTTTATCTGTCGGTTTTGATTGATTTGTGTGCAAGTTGTCTACATCTAGGACCGGCCTTAAGGCCGGATCATATGATAGAGTTTTATCTTTCTGTTGAGGGTGCTTCGATCAATTCCTAATTGTTTGGCTGCATGGCTTATGTTCCAATTACACGCTTCCAAGGCGGCTCGCACATGACTGATTTCAACTTCTCTTAATGTAAGCGTGCCCAATTGACATTCAGCACTTGGGGTGTTTAAAAAGGTCAACTCTTTCGCCCCAATCATTCTTCCCCGTGCTATCACAACCCCACGTTCGATGACGTTACGTAATTCTCGAACGTTACCGGGCCAGGAATACGACATCAACATACCCAGGGCTCTCTGAGTGAACCCCTCTATACGTTTGCCGGTCTCCTGAACGTAGCGCTCCAGAAAATGATCAGCCAGAGCGGGAACATCCTCTAAACGTTCCCGGAGAGGGGCGACAGGAACAGTGATGACGTTAATCCGATAGAAAAAATCCTCCCGGAATTGGTTTTCCTTGATACGTTGGGGAAGGTCCTGATGGGTGGCGCTGATTAGGCGGAAATTGGTCTCTATGGCACGACTGCCTCCCAGCCGCTCAAATTTTTTTTCTTCCAATGCGCGTAAAAGAGCAACCTGCATTTTGTTGGAAATTTCCCCGACCTCGTCTAGAAACAAAGTGCCGTTATTGGCCATCTCCAGTCGACCACGCCGAGCTTTGGCAGCGCCGGTAAATGCACCTCTTTCGTGGCCAAAAATCTCACTTTCTAACAGCGTCTCTGATAAAGCCCCACAGTTTATGGCCACAAACGGCCCGTAAGATTGCTCGCTGAGTGTATGAATGGTATGAGCTATCAATTCCTTTCCCACCCCGGTTTCTCCTGTGATAAGCACCGGTGCTGAGGAGGGTGCAACATCCTCAATAATTGAAAAAACATTCTGCATGGTTTCAGACTGTGCGACAAAACCATCGAAAATGGCCTCTCGCTGTTCCGCCAACTGCTCTCGCAAAACGATGTTTTCATCTCGTAAAGCCTTGCTCGCCATAACACGTTCCATGAGCAGGGAGAGTTGATCAGGATCGAAGGGCTTGCAAAGATAGTCGCAGGCACCGCGTTTCATGGCTTCTACTGCCGTCTGGACGGATCCATGGGCAGTGATCATAATCACATCGACATCCGGTTGTTTCTCTTTTAATCTGGCCAGAAGTTCCAGTCCGTCCATTCCGGGCATCTTAATATCTACCAAGTACACATCACAGGGTTTCTGCTGCATGCGCTCCAGTGCCTCCGGGCCGGAGCCTGCTGTTTCAACCCCGTATCCGTCTTTTTGGAACCATGCTGCCAGAGCTTCGCAAATGTTCTCCTCGTCATCTACTACCATGATCTGCATCGCAGAACTCATCGATTTACTCCTTCAATTTAATAGGTTGTGTTTGAAATTATGAACCTCATCTAAATTGCTGAGGACATTGATTTGGCATCCGCATAATCCCTTTCATCGGGCGAACTTCTGGGAAATTTAATCTTAAATACGGTGCCCTTGCCCGGTTTGCTGTCGACTTCTACAACGCCATTATGTTCTCGAATGATGCCGTAAGTCATAGATAACCCGAGTCCGACCCCTTTGCCGTCCACCTTGGTTGAGTAAAAGGGTTCGAATATGTGGGGTAAATCTTCCGGTTTGATCCCATGGCCGTTATCGGCAACGGTTAGCCATACCATGTCCTCTCCATCATCCAGTCCTCCGCTGATGGTCAGCTTTCCGCCCTCAGTCATGGATTCGATGGCGTTAAATATCAAGTTCATCAGGCATTGCTGAATCTGAGCGCTATCGCCACAGACTTTAAAAGGCGATTTCGGCAGGTTTACTTCATATTCTACTTGGCTAGAATCGAGTTGATGCTTGGTCAACATCATGGTCGTTTTAACGACTTCGATCAGATCGACATCCTTTGCTTCAACACTTTTCTGCCGTGCGAAGGTCAGTAGATTGTTAACGATGCTACCACATCTCAGTGCCTCACGAATAGACAAATCCAAATACCGTTCAAATCCGGCTGAGCCTTCCGGAGGCATTTTATTTTCCCGTAGATAGGACAAAATGAGTTTGTTGAAGGTGACGATGCTGGTGATAGGGTTGTTGATCTCATGACAGACCGAAGCGACCAAACGGCCCAAGGATGCCAGTCGGTCTTCCTGTGCAAAGCGTGCCAAATCGTCTTTGATGATCTGGGTGCGCTGTTCGATTTTATCGGCAAGAGCCTTTGATATGTCTCTTACGGTTATAACTAGTTGAACGATTTCGTTCAATTGGTTGAATATGGGATAGGCTGTCACTTGGGAAATTTGAGGTTCTCCATCGAATCTGGAAATTTCGTGCAAGACTCGGGAGGGCTGGCGAGTCTTTAACGTCTCTTGAGCCGGACAGGCTCTTCCGATACAGTCGCAATGTTTCTGAGAGTCATGAATGACTTCGAAACAGGACTTTCCGAGGACAAACTCACGGCCTTTACCCCCGGTGATTAACGGGGAGTCATTGCAGTTGATAATGTGGAAATTACGGTCTATAACCATGACACCGTCCGGTGAAGCCTCCAAAAGCGCAGAGGCAAATGATGTGGCCAGGTTGATTTCAGTTGCTTTATCGGCAACTCGCTCAAACAGAGTTGCGATATCTAATAAAAGCATTGAAGCCTGGCGGTCTAATATACCCACCGTAGGTTGTTTATGCTTAACCAGATCGGATAGTATCTGTTGCTCTCCGGTTAATTCAAGAATAAAATCCAAATGTTCCATAGACAACATTTCTATATAATTATCAAATATTTCTATATCCATTTCGCCGGCGTATTTATAACATGCGATGGATTTTGTAACGGCCGCTATTCCGGCGATCTTGAACTGGAAATGGCCAGGTTTGATTGATTTCAGCGCTTGCATGATGGATAGACAGCGGGAACCCCTGGCGACCACGCCGACATTAAGCAATAGGCAGTGCTCCAACTCTTTACTTATGGCCATGTTCATTCTCCTTCCGAAGACCAAACTCCTGAAAATGGTGGTGAGGTTTGTGGAGAAGATGGATTCAAATGTTATAATGAACGAGTTTTAACCCATACATATTAAACTCGCTTGATCTTGGTACATAGCTGCGATGAGCAATTAATCATTCAGGACTAAACGAAACGTATTGCAACCTTATCAACGGGGAGTGTCAGTATGTACGCAAGAATCGGCAGATATGATAAAATGTGCGCTCCAGCTCCGTAAGTAACACAATGTGTTATATTTTAGTTTTTATGTGGGGTTTTTGTCAAGCAACAAACCGTGAAGAAGGGAAAGGAAAATTATGGCGCTTTCCGATTTGCCATTGCAGTCATATGATTTTGCCTTAAAAAATTTACCCGGCCGGCTACTCTTTATTGGCGTTGCTGAAATTTGAGGGTGCGAAACTTGAGTAAAAAAATTGAAAATAGAGAAAATGAACTCTCACCGCAGCTTGCCTTGGAGAGTTCATTTAGGTTTTTTTCGGTAAGGCTCGATGAAGTTGTTCGATGATAATGGGTATTGCCGGGGGAATTCGCTGACTGCCTGCCGTGATGTTTCGTATCATGGAAAGATGTGTGCCTTGAACGATTCGGAGAGGAACACCCGAAAGCTGTGCAGAACGCACAGAAACAAGACCATCACCGACTTCATTGGACACTAAAAGAAGCATGTCTTCCATTTCTTTTACGGCGACCCGGGTATCTTCCGGCAGTTTGACCTCCAGGTTATTTGCGAAGTGTTCAATTTCATTCTTTTGCCACGGGCTCATCGTACCTGCAATGACCAGCATGTTTACATTACGGGGGTGAGGTCGACGGTTTAACCGTTCCAGAAACGTGCTTCCGGGCGTCAAATCAATACCAGCCTCTCCTGCACCATCGAGGATTCCCTGAAGCCAGTGGTATTTTTCGCTGAATAGACCTGTTATCTGTTCACGAAATTCGGTAAAGATACGAAATCGCGCCAATTCCGATCCATGATTCGGGGTGCCCACCATGATCAGTTGCAAAACGGCGGGCAGCTCTTTTTTATCTGCTTTTTCAGCATAGGACAACGATGGATGGGTCAGCATCTCACGTGCAACCAACCCCCCCATGCTGTGTGCAACAATTGAAATGTTTTTTGTTTTTGATAGACTGTGCGATTTAATGCATTCCAGGAAAAATTGGGCGGACTCTGTTATGGGCTGATCGTTCGGATACGTCATGCTCCAAACAGAAAAACCTTCCTCGACCAAAGCCGGGGCCAAATTCATCCAGACTTTTCCAGGTTCGTCAAGTCCGTGGACCAGGATTACCGCAGATGTTTGTGCATCAGGTTTTACCGAAGTTTTGGGTTGCTCAAAAGGTTTAAGACCATACATGGCCTTGAGTTGGTTGACGGCTTCCGGATACTCTTTTTTGACGGCATCGCGAATATGGGTTCTTATCTGGCGCTCTTCTTCCCTAAAAAAGTGACGCGCGACCTGTATCACCACAACCAACGTGATACTGAGAACGATCAGGATTACCCATAGATTTTTATTACCAGTTTTCAAAGGAAATCCTAAGTATTCGTCCGGACATACCGATAATTCTTTGCAACGGTTTTAGTGAAAAAATCACAGAAGAAAGGGCCAAGGAACTTGGTATCAATTCATTTGTTTTAAAACCTCTTGATAAGCGAGATTTTGCCATAATCGTACGCAAAGTACTGGATGAAAAGTGAAAGCTGATTATCATAGATCTCCATTTCACCATTTCCCATTCACTTATGGCGCAATTTTGCTTAATCCTTTGGATATCCCAGACATTTTTCCCTGTTATTTCATATTCCGGATTCGCACCTCAATTTCCTTTTGATCCTGAAGCAATTTTAGAAGTTTCGAGGTGTCTGTGTCGCCAAAATGATAGGGGTATAAAATTTTCGGCTGAAACGCTTTCGCGGCGTCGGCGACCATCTCAGGTGTCATCGTATACGGCAGGTTCATTGGCAAAAAGGCACAGTCGATCTCTTTAAGTGATTTCATTTCAGGGATGTTTTCCGTGTCCCCTGCAACATACACCCGCTTATCCCCAAAGGTGATGATGTAACCGTTTCCGACACCTTTTCCATGAAAGGGTTGTCCGTTATTTCGCTTATGGACGAGATTGTAAGCCGGAATCGCTTCTATTTTCAATCCGTTGACGGTTTGAACATCTCCGTTTTTCATAATAATGCCGTTTTTTACCTGTTTCGAACAGGCTTCGGTCAATACCACCTTTGTTTTTTCAGTCCGGACAAGTTCCAGCGCTTTCAAGTCTAGGTGGTCGTAGTGATCATGGGTGATCAGGATAACATCCGCTTTCGGAAACTTCGCATAATCTGCGGCTTTGGTGAATGGATCAACATGGATAATCTTTGTGCCAAAAGTAAACATCAGGGTCCCATGGCCGATAAATGTGATCTTTAAATCATCGGAAGATGTTTTTATAATATCGGTTTCGTATGGTTCCTTGGCGGTCGCTGAGAACGTAAAAACCATGATGAAAAACAAGATTAAAAAGCATATTTTACTCATTTTCATACCTCCTTATTTTTAAAAAATGCTTCATTTTTGGCTGTTGATTCGTAAAACTCTTCATATGTAAGTTTTTGCTTTTCCGGTAACAATGGCTTTCCTTTCATTTGGATTGGCATAACCAACAAACCCCGCAGTTAGCGCAGTTTGCCTTTTATTAATAGGCGTTTAATGATGAAGCATGATCCCATAAAAACGGGGGATTGCCATCATGCTTCATCGCTATTGCATACAGTTTTTAGATTATTGCCAATTGGCCGATTTCTCAATACGTTCCATCCAGGCTTTAAACATCCGGCTGAATGAATTTAAAGACTTCCTTAAATCTCAAAGAATCCGGTCAGTTAAAAAGATTACATACCGGCACCTGATTAATTTTGTCGCCGATTATAAAGAACCCTCAGTCCATGTCAGAAAGTCCCGGGTCTGGACGCTCAGACAGTTTTTTCACTTTCTGACGCTTCATCAGCACACACCAAAAAATATTGCCCTCAAGATACCGTATCCAAAGATTGAAAAAACAGTCCCTCAGTTCCTCACACCTGACGAATACAACCGCCTAATTTGCCACTTCAGTGAACGGGCAGATTCATGTATGGGACTAAGAAACCTTGTCATCATCATGCTGCTGGGAACGCTGGGCCTCAGAACCAGTACGCTGATCGCTTTGAATATCGAAGATATCGATTTAACCTGCGGTCTGGTATG
>CAXMTB010000029.1:0-26237 GCA_964195835.1 uncultured Nitrospinaceae bacterium
CAAGAATGTTGTCAATGGGGATATCCGCATAAGTTCCGTGATACTCTATATATTCCATGAACTGTTTTTTCTCCTGACTAAATTCATGAAAGATGGCGTCTTCTTGGCCGTTGAAGTCAAGGGGAGTGACATGATATTTTTCGCACAATTCGATATTGAACGTGGGGGTGGCCTTGATCCATTTCCCGGTGAGATAAAATTCCGTGTATCCATGATAGACAAACAGATCTGAACCGATAAACTCCAGAAGCTTCGGGGTGGCCAGATGATTTTTAACCGTGGCAAATCCCACCCTGGAGGGAATTCCGCAGGCCCTTCCCAGGGCACACAGGAGCCCGGCCTTGCTGATACAAAATCCCCGGCCGTTTTTGAGGATATTGCTGGCCCGGTAATGCTCCGGCAAATAAAACGGATAATAGGGATCATACCAGATATTATCCCGCACCGCATAGTAGAGTTTTACGGCTTGAGCAACGGGATCGCTGCCTGCATCTTTTACGGTTTCACTGGCATATTCGATAACTGCCGGATGATCACTGTCGATGATCGATGTAGGTGATAGATACTTTTGATCAACAAAATCCATTCTCAAACCCCCTAATCCAGAAAAGTCAAAAACAAACAATTTTATCACGAAAGCACGAAAATTCGAAAGCACGAAAAAGATTATTTGATTTCGTGCTTTCCTCCTTTCGTGTTTTCGTGATTGGTTTTTAAATTTTTGCTACACTTGCCCGCCGTACTAACTTTGGCAGACGGGAAGGCACAAAGACACAAAGGAGATTTTTTATAATTCTTTTTTGGTTTAACCATCTTGATCATCTGCGTCTATCCGTGTCCAAAAAAAGAAAATTTCTATACCGTCGATTTAATCAAATCCGGGGTGAATCTCTTGTTTGTCAGATAAACACCGGAACAGACCAGAAGTGTGCCGATGAACAGCGACAGGGTGATCGGTTCATCCAGAATAAAGAAGGCCATCACCACAGCGCTGATGGGAACAAAATTAATAAACAGGCTTGCCTTCATGGGCCCGATTTTTTTTATGCCTTCATAATACCAGACAAATCCGATGACGGTTCCGAAAAACCCGAGATAAAACAGACCTGCCCAGTCCACAAGGTAGTAATGGCGAAAGTTTTGCACGGCACCTTCAAAAAATGCCGGGAAGAATAAAAAAAACGTCCCGATCACCGAGGAATAGGATACCGCGGCCAGCGGCGAAAGATCGTCCATGACAGCCTTTCCGATCAAGGAATACGCCACCCAGCTAAACACACATCCAAAGATGAAAATTTCTCCCCATCCCACGCCGCCGCTGACAATTTCATTGAAGCTCCCTTTTGAGATCACGATCACGGCGCCGGTAACCGAAAGGATAATGCCGATTACTTTGATCAGACTTAATTTTTCCTTAAAAAAATACGCGGAAAACAGGGTAATGAGTATGGGATTCCCGGCGATAATGACGGCCGCCCGCCCGGCATGGATGATTTTGAGCCCTTTAAAAAAGAACACATTGTATAAAAACACCCCGGTCATACCCAGCAGAAACACCGGGAAGATTTGTCCTTTTTTTAGAACCGGCAGTTTACCTTCGATTTTGTAGGTAAACAGGACGAGAAAAATCGAGGCAATGAAGAATCTGAAAAATGCCGCGGAAAACGGGCCCACATCTTTTGCCACCACCCTGCCGGCGATAAACGTGCCGCCCCAGAAGATGGCGGTGAGTATGAGTTTAATGTAAACGAGCATTACTTGGAAAATGCCTAAAGTGAGCTAAAGTTAAAAGTGAACTAAAGTTAAAAAATCATCTATTGAACAGATGAGTCTGCCAAAGCCATACCCAGAAGGGTGTCGATCTGCTCCCCGACGGGATTCATGGATATGGGCTGGAACTGCTCCACCTGGTGTTTCATTTTTTCAAAGGCTTTGCGGGTGATCCGCTCGGGGCCGGCCGCCAGTCGAACACATCCCTGAAACACAAAAAAACTTAAAAACAACGTGATGGCGATGGTTAAGAATGCGTGCAAAAAGAAATCCGAAGATAAATATTGGCCGGTAAAATAATCTCTGGCCGTGATCCACCCCACATGCCCAAGGATGCCGATCACCGGAAGATTGAAAAGAAACTGAAGGATTAAACCGCTGAGGTTTTGCGAAGCGGTTTCCATGGTGTGATCCAGTGCATCGCTCCAAAGGGAATTCAGATCTTGGTTTAGGGTAGTGTTGTCTGAAAGCACATGTTCCATCTTTCTAACACGCGTGTCGAACCTGGCGTTGACAAGGGATTCGGCAATGTCGGGCCAATCCTGCAAAACAGAGAGCCGAAAGTCTCTCATGGCAGTATCTATCCATTCCGACCTTTCAGCTTCGACGGTGGCAGCCTTTGATTCTTTAAAGTGAAACAGCGAAGACACCATGCCGGCCAACTGTCGGATAGGGTTGCCGAACCTGAACATGGCCACGATGCCGGTTCCAAAAATTAAAATTCGAGCCCACATGGCAATGAGCCACCCCACCGGTCCAAGCCACCGATGGGCAAGTTTTTGATATATGAGAACGTTGATGCCAAGCATTCGTTTGGAATCGCCCTTTTTAAACGCTGAAAGCGCCGCATTCAAGGCGTTTTTTTCAGCCTCTTGGATGTGTTGTTTTGTTTCCTTCAGTGTTTTTGAATCCTTTCGAATTTCAAGACCTGCTTCTTCAAAGATGTAATCCCGAAGGCTTTGGGCGTTTTCGATTCTGCGGTCGATGCTGAATCCCGGCTGGTTGAAGGTGCCGAATATCATTTGCTTTAAATCGACAAACTCATCAAAATCGTGCTTTGGCCGGGCTGTGGGATCCCATTGAGGGTCTTGCAGATGCTGTCTGGCGGAGATACAGAATATCTTTTGTATGGGTTTTTCCCAGGCGGTTTTGATAAATTCCAAAAATTCCGGAACAATGATTTGGGTCAGCTCTTTTTTATCCTGACGATCGCATTTGTTGATCACCACCACCAGGGCGTCTCCATTGAACAGGCGCACGTAATGGGCCAGAAAATCCACATGATCCTTTCTTTTTGGATTTTCCGCATCGAACATACAAATGAGAATATCTGAAATGGCAATGGCATTTTGGACCAGGTGAATGTGTTTTTCCTGCTGGGTGCTGTCCGTGTCCGGGGTGTCGATCAACAGGACATGCTCAAGGGAGGCAGCCGCAGGACTCGATCGCATATCCACATGTGAAACACCGAGCTGTTCTTTTAAATGCTCGGCATCTTTTGCTTCGCGGCTGAGGACAACGATGCTCTGGGTGGTGGGCCGCCGGTGTCCGGTTTCGGACAGATTGTCCACTTGTGCCAAGGCATTCAACAGCGTCGATTTTCCGGATCCGCACGGGCCGATGATGGTCACAATGAGCTTGCGTTCAAAGCGCGCTTCTAGATGATCGATCATGCGGAGCACTTCATCACACTGCTTTCTAAGGCCCGCCCCGGGCTGCCACATGGGCGCCTGGTCAATGGCATTGCAAAGCATTCGGACGTCATGTTTAAAGCCTTCTATTTTCCCCAGGGCCTTGATGGAGCCGGTCTGTACATTTGAAATCATCATGATATCATCGCCTTTTTACAGACTGCAATTTGATCTTGGATCTGTGTGATAAGGGTATCAGACGATTGCAGCGCGTCTGTTGCATGTTGAATAATTTGGCCGGTGATCTCTTTTTCGAAAAGATCCTGAACAGCTTTGAGCTTGTTGTTGAGCCAGGTCTGGATAATGGGGCCCAGCATCTCTTTGAGCTGATTCTGATCCGCCTTTTTAAGGCCTGTCGTGGCTGGAATCGCAATAAGGGCATAGAGATCATGAAGCCCGAACAGTCCGGTGAGCTTGACCTTGATTCCCACAGCACCAACAGGATCTCCTGTTGAAAGGATATAGGTTACCGCAGCAGTTGCCGGCACCACATTTAAAAACGCGGCAAACATCTGTCGAATTTTGGTCCAGGTTCCCATTTTACTTCTAAAATCGTCGGCGATGTTTCTGAGATCCTTTTCGATGTCGTGTGACAACTCTGCGATGACCTCTTGCTGTGACAGAATCGACTGCTGTATCGATTTCCAGTCCATGCGCCGCAAGGTTTCCTGGTGCGGAAAAACAACCGGATGGGTTGAAACAATAAATGTTAACGCCCCTTTTTCATCTTCAGCGTTCTTTCGGGGATTTTCATGGTTTTTCAAGCCTCTTTCAGCCCTGATCTCTTCAACGGCGTCTGCCATGCGTCGGGTCACCGGATCTTTTAAGGCGGCGGACACCGATATTTCAGAATCTAAGGTGTGGTAATGCATCCGGTTAACGGCACTCAGCAGGTCTTCTTTGATGGCATCATTAAAGTCCCCCCGGGCGACGGGTCTCTCTTTATCTGAAAATGTGCCCTTAATCTTTTTTGCCGTCCCCACCAGCACTTTAAACGGAAGTTCGATAATATTGCCGGTTTTTCGCATGGCCTTGACAAAGGGAGGATCCGTTGACATCCATATGTCGACAAAACGTTTCATCACCCGGTCCACGGGAAAGTGTTGAAGGGCTTCATGGACACAATGGCTCTGGGCCGTCTGCAGGGCATCGAGATAAAGATGAAGCTCCTGGTTGGAGGTTTTTGTCTGTCCAAGAAGTTCTTGGGCCCGGTCCAAAACATCATTTAAGATGGACGACAGCAGCTCGAGTCTGAGCTTTTCGGTGTCGATATTTTTCAATGCATCGAAAAACGACGGGTCTCCTTTTTCAACAGGGCACAAGGTCATGAATTTTTCGCCCGAGGCCACCAAATTGTCCTCATCGGTACGGTAAACCCCCAGAACATATTGATCCGCTGCGCTGCCGTAAAGATTTTTGGCAACGGCCATGGCATGTTCCTGCACCTCTTGTGTTTCAAAGCTTGGATAAACGCGATAGATCAAAAAGCATTTTCGCATGCCGATGCTGGTGAGCATTTCTGAGATAAAATCCGTATTCTCGCGGTTGTTATAGTTGGAATTGGTGAAAATATAGATCAGGATGTCGGATGATTCCAGGGCCTGCCGGGAGACCTCCCGATTGATGTAGACCCCTTTTGCACCGGTATCGAAATCCGGCGTGTCCATTAAAACCAGACTTTTAGGAATGGCGTTGCTCGAGACATACACCGGATGCCCCGGAGTGGTCAGCTCATCTTTGTCTTTGAGGGGACGGGGTAAGGTGCCGAAGGGCTCAAACAGGGCGGATAGAAAGTCGGGCTTTTCCAAACGCTCCCCATGGGCCGAGAACAGCACACGGCGGTTCAGTCCTGCACTGCCGCCGACGGGTGAGAGTCCCTCTTTTACGATGGAGTTGAACAGTGTCGATTTCCCGGAGGACCCGCCGCCGCAGATGGTGGCCATCAAAGGGAAATCCGGAGACAGCTTTGTCAGCAATTTCTTGTCGATGATCTGGGCCCATGTGTCCGCCTCTTTGTGACGGTCGAGCCCAAGCACGTCCATGACGCGGAGAATATCGGCTCTTATTTTTTTAAGGGCGTCAATCAGATTGTGATCATTCAGATTTTTCATCATGGCATTGATACGAATAACACATTTTTAAAGACAAAGGAACATTTTACCAAGGGTTATATTATTATTCATCTTCATCTCTTTCCATCCTTTGCCAGCCTCTCAATCCCCATATCAGACACAAAAGCCCCAGGCTGCTCATAACGGCTGAAACAACTCCGGTCATAAGGATTCCGCCGGTCAGCCAGACCGGTCCTCCCATCAGCGCACCGATAACCCTCCCAACACCGGCTGCTGCCAAAAAACCCGACATCATGGTCGCTCGTAAGCCGGGGAGCAATTCCGTGCAAAGGGACAGCGCCGAAACAATGGTAAATTCATACGTCAAAAAAATAAAAAACAACCCGCCCAGGGACCAGGATAACGTCTGGCCCAGCAAGGGCAGGGCGATATAGCTTATGATGCACAGAGTCATTCCTATAGCTACCGACCGTTTCAATCCCAGGCGGTCGGAAATGGCTGCGGTCAGGCCTTCCCCGGAAAGTTCCGCTATTCCGATGACACTGGTGCCGAGCCCTAGGGCAACAATGCTCAAACTGAACGATTTTTCCAGCCATGCCCCGTAGACCACAAAGAGATTATCGTTGGCGGCACTGGCAAAAAACCCAAATCCCAAAGCCCCCAATGCAGCCCTCTCCTGACACAACCTGGTCCAGGCACTCCAAAGACCGGAGGCGCTTTGGTGCCGTATGGTCTTTTTTCCATCCTTTGGCAGCAAAATTTTCAGCGCCACCATGCCGATCAGCCCGACGCCGCCTATGGCAAAAAAGGGCGCCCGCCACCCCATGTATTCGATAAGCAATCCTGCCAGAGGAATACCCACCAATGTACTTCCTGCCCAGCTGAACTCGATCAAGCCGATAAACAACCCTCGCCGATGAAAAGGGACCCGCTGGCTGATATACGCCTGTATGGCCGGGTCAAAAACACTTTTTCCCAGGCCGGCCAAAAAGAATGCTGCCAAAACAACGCCGTAAAAGGGTAAAAACCCTCCGGCGAACATGCCCAGAACCAGCATTCCCAGCCCGGTCAGCATCATCAAACGGTATCCCAATCGATCCGCCAAAGGTCCAAAGAACATGCCCAGTATCGCCGTGGACTGGTTGACGGCTATGATAGATGTAACCGCGGTCAAAGGCACGCCCATTCCACGACTCAGCGCAGGCGCAAACGGGTAGGCAAACCGCCGTGCCGTATTGAGCGCCAGGCGGCATAGCGTGGCCACGCACACTTTCCAGGCCAATCCTGGGCCTTGCATGTCCTGGGTTACTTGAGTGGTATTTTGAGGCATAGACGCATCTTCAAGTCAGGGGCTTCGCCCCAATTGACCTCCGGCCCGCAGGGCCTAAGCCCCGGAGGGAATAATGGGTTCTGGGATAACGAAATGTTGGATTAATGGCAAAACTTGTGTTGACGATAAAATTAAAAATGGATGTTATTCTTTTAAAAACCAATTTTCCAATTTTCCATTATTTACCCCGTGAAACTTTTTTCTATTTCACTGGGGCCTTATTCGAGGCAAGTGATCAAGCCTCAAAAAATATCCTATATTTTCATTATGTTTTAGAAATTCCGCATTAGTGGGGCTTGCGAGAGTTTCATAAAATCGTTACACGATATTATCCTAAAAAAATAATGAATTAACCTTGTATCCCCCTAAAATGCAAGCAAAATATCTGGTCTGCTACACGATATTTACGTTACTGAAAATTAGGGGTGCGAAGCTTGACATTATTACTTAAACTATAAAAATAGCTTTACTTTTTAAAAAGAAGGGCATATTGATATGCGCTTGTTTTGAGTTTGATCGTTGCTGACCATTGGGGGTAATCTATGGAAATTAAAGTGGAATGTTATGCTGGATACCGGGGAGAAGAGACGCCCCGGCGAATCTGGATGGGCAATCGAAAAATCGAGGTTAAAGAAATTCAAGATCGCTGGCTGGCGCCGACCCACCGATATTTTAAGATCCAGGGAGACGACAACTCAGTTTATATTCTTCGTCACAGCTCTGAAACATGGGAATGGGACATGACCTTTTACAAGCAAGCGGAAAATCATTCAGACGTGGCATAAATACTTTCTCTACACCGCTATCTCTCTAACAACGTCATCGAATATAGACAGGCACTTATCAATCTCTGCGGTATTTACTGTCAGAGAAGGGCAAAAGCGAATACTGTTTTCGCCACACCCCAAAAGCAGCAATCCTTTCTGAAAGGCATGCTTAATAATGTCGTTTCGCCACTTTCTGGCCGGTTCTTTGGTCTCACGATCTTTAACAAACTCCACGGCCACCATCAAGCCTTTGCCACGGACATCCCCCATGCATTCATGGGATTTTTGAAGTTTTACAAGTCCGTCCATTAGATGGTTTCCCTGAACCGCAGCATTTTCCATGAGTCCTTCTTCTAAGAGTTCAATGGTGGCAAGGGCAGCCATGCATGATACGGGATTTCCCCCGAATGTTGAGGCATGGGAACCGGCCTCCCAGTCCATGATTTCCGCCCGTGCCGTGAGGGCCCCCAGGGGCATGCCGGAAGCGATGCCTTTGGCAAGAGCAATGATATCCGGATCTACGCCGAAATGCTCCATGGCAAACATTTTTCCGGTTCGGCCCATTCCGGACTGAACCTCATCGGCCACATAAAGAATGCCGTATTTTTTGGCGATCTTATTCATTTCTCGATGAAATTCAGGCGGGGGCACAATATATCCCCCCTCACCCTGTATCGGTTCTACAAAAATGGTCGCCACCTCTTCCGGAGGGATGGTGGTTCTAAAAAGGGTATCTTCGACCCACTGGACACATCCCAGTTCGCATTCGGGATAACTAAGATTATACGGGCACCGGTAACAATACGCATATGGGATGTGCGTGATTCCGGGTACCAGTGGATTGTAATGTTTTTTCTGAATGGTCTTGCTTGCCGTCAATGAAAGCGCCCCCATGGTCCGCCCGTGAAACGCCCCGTAAAACGCCAGGTTTAATTCACGTTTTGTGTGCCACCGCGCCAGTTTAAAGGCCGCCTCCACCGCTTCTGCGCCTGAATTGCCGAAATAAACCTTCTTGCTCCCTTTTCCGGGCGCCATATGGGCAAGTTTTTTGGCCAGAACGATCTGGGGCTTGTAATAAAAATCCGTTCCCGACATGTGCAACAGAAGATCGGCCTGTTTTTTGATGGCCTTAATCACTCTGGGATGACAGTGTCCTGTGGCACAAACGGCAATGCCTGCTGTAAAATCCAGAAATATATTGCCGTCCACATCGTGTACCCAAAGCCCTTTGGCTTTTTCAACCACCAGTGGATAATAGCGGGTATAGGAGGGAGAAACGTACTTTCGATCCTGATTAATGAGTTTGCGGGCTTTTGGACCTGGCAGCGGGGTGTGAATCAGGGGCCATTTTTTCATGATTCCTCCACAGTGAGATGAGCATCAAAATTCAGGTTACACGATTTTATTCGGGCAGGCATACCGAAAGTACCGGACAGGGGGTTTGGCGAACGACGCGATCTGTCGTCGATCCAATAAATAACCTCTCCACGAGCCCTTGCCCTCGAACACCCAGAACAATCAAGTCCATTTTATTTGTCTTGGCATATCGAATCAGTTCTTCATGAGACGGGCCGTCCAAAAGAACGGTTTGCGGCGTACACCAGTTAAAGGCTTCTGTGGGAACCATTTTTTTAAGTTTGTCTTTTATCCGGGTCTGTAAATCCACTTGAAGCTCTTCCCCGTACTCAACAGATGTTTTTAACATGTCCATATATACGGGCGGCTCCATAACATGAACCAGATGCAGCTCTGATTGAAACTCCTGGGCAAGACTGAGCCCGTGTTGAAATGCCAGGGCAGAATCTTCTGAAAAATCGCAACCCACCAGAATTTTTTTAAATCTTAATCCCTGTTCCGACAGAATGTTTAGATCATGTTCAGGGCCGCGAACGATCAGCAACGGGCAATGAAGCGTGCGCATGAGGCGTTCGGTGACAGAACCGAGAATCAGTCGCTTGAGCCCGGAGCGCCCGTGGGTGGCAGAAATGGCCAGGTCCGCACCCTTTTCTTTGGCCAGACGGGAAATTTCATCGCCGGCATGACCGATGGTGACCAAGGGCTTCCATTGAACCTTTTTATCACCCACCAACTGTTTAAGTTGATGGTTGGCATTACTGATGGCCTGGCTCTGCTGATCCACAAAAAATATGGGCCCATCTCCATATGTGATACTGGTGGGAAAATCAACCACATGGCACACATAAAGTTTGGCGCTAAACTCCTGGGCCAGGGCAATTCCCCAGGACACCGCATGGTTGGAAAAGTCTGAAATGTCGGTGGTACAAAAAATCGTTTTTATTTCAACTCTCATAACCTTCTCCTTCCTTTTTTCAAACCGGGTAATCACGCCCGAGGCGGATAAATCATGCCGGAGGCAGATAAACCGCGCCCAAGGCGGGCAAATCATGCCGGAGGCAGACAAGCCATGCCCGAGGCGGGTAAATCATGCCAAAGGCAGATAAATCACGCCCGAGGCGGACAATTTGAAACATATTTTAACCTAAATTCAGCATCCGGACAGATTCAAAAGATAATTCAGAACAACACAGACATAGAGAGTCTAAAGCTGGAACCGTTTGAGCACAGCATAGCGCATATTGAGACATGATATAAAAATTAACATATGATAAAACTACGTTCATGTCAAAAGGAACTCGCTTCTCTTATCAACCTTTTTTCTTTTATTGACACCCTTATGTCGTAGAATTATCATAATTAATAGGCGGCGGGAAAGGAGGAATCATGAAAACAAAAACACGTTCTACAGAGCAAATCGTAGAAGAACAAGTAAGACGATGGCAGATTCTCCAAAAAGAAGAAAAAAAAGAAAAAGAACGTATTTCTGTCATTACCATTTCCAGAGAACCTGGAAGTGGAGGGAACATACTGGCCAAACGACTCTCCGAGCAGCTTGAATTCGATCTGTTTTACCAGGAATTTATCCACGATATGGCTGAAAGTGCCCGAGTCAGTGTTCGCCTCCTTAAAACGCTGGACGAAAAAGGCGTTTCAGTACTCGAAGAGTGGATATCATCTCTTGTGGATAAGCGCCACCTGTGGCCGGACCGGTATCTTCAGCATCTTATGAAAATCATCGGTACTATTGGGAAACATGGCCGGGCGGTGATCGTGGGAAGAGGTGCCAATTTTGTTTTGCCTCCTGAAAAAAGACTCAGCATCCGCGTCATTGCCCCTTTGGAAACGCGACTAAAAAACGTATCTCAAGAGTATGACGTGGCCGTGGAAAACGCCAAACCCAGGGTTTTAAAAACAGAATCGGGTCGAAAGGCATTTGTTAAAAAATACTTCAATGATGACATCACAAACCCTCTCAATTACGATCTTATTATCAATACCGGATTATTGAGTATCGATGACGCCGCCAATGCCGTCAAAGGCGCCCTGGGCGAGTTAAACAGGGCGTAATTTGAACGAACAATGCCGAGAGATTGAGATCTTTACAAGCCGCCCATTTTTGCCCAATTTCTGTGCTTGCCCCGTGGAATGCAGGGTCTATTCCTCCGGGGTCAGGCTCAGGTTTTCAGATTTCTCGGCATTGTTTAAAAAAAAATTAATATCCATCTGAAAAAGGAAGCGCCGTAACCGGCGCCGGGATACCTGCCGGAGAGCGTCGGAAAGTGTCGGGCAAGGGATCAGGCGATGCGACCAGACTTGATCCTGAGGATGAGCGAACGGGCACAGGCTTCGATAGATAAGTGTTCTTCGGTCGGGCCACGGAGACACGCATCCCTCGGTATTGGGGCCTTTCCGGACTCAATAATAAATGGATCATTTTGAAAATTTTCCGATTATAGATCATCGTTAATCATCACACTGAGATTCAACTGAGAATCCATTACATTTTCTATCACCATTGAACTCCCGCGTCCGAAATACCGTAAAAAAATATTATTCGGAAGTCTGAGAAAATATCTTGGCGTTTTTAGAGAACTGGCACTACAAAGAGATTATCACAGGGCCAGCAAGGTGTTAATGTAAAGACCTCAGTAAAGCCTGTTGAGTCAAAAAGGGTGAGGTGAAAGATCCGCTGAAGCTATTCTGTCGGGCTGTCATGCAGATGATGAAAAACTAATAAAATGTCTTGACAAGGACGAAAAAATGCGAGAGTTAGAGATATCTAACCTACCATAATCAATAGAAATTTCAGACTTAATTAGGTCTATCGTGCCTAAAGACTTTAAGGAGTGTAATTATGCCTATATATGAGTTTAAATGTTTAAAATGTGAAGAATTTATTGAACTGCTCGTCATGAATAAGGATGAAGAAATTGAGCTCAAGTGCCCAAAATGCGAGTGCAAGGAACTTGAGCGGGTTCTCAGTTCAACCAGCTACAGTATAGCCGATAGTTCCGGAAAAAGTCAGGGGGCTAAATCCCAGACTAGAACCTGCGGAAGCGGCTCGTGTACCACTTATGAAGTTCCCGGTCATACACGGTAATGCTTTCTCCAATTTTGAGCGAAGCGAACTAACTTGATGCTGATTTACGATAATATATACGCCTGGAGAGGATGGGGCGGCAAGCTAAAACTCGGTAGTGGAAAATGCAGGCTCCGCATCTATGACCTCAAAAAGGGGAATAAAAAGGGCTTGATGCATATAAGGCCGATGATCGTTGTGGTTTCCGATGTCCAAGAAAGTAAAATGTCGGTCAGAAGCTGTAGCAGTCACATTGCCACTCTTGTAGCAAAGGAGTTTAACATCGATCCCCATCGCATGCTCTGGGTAGAGTATTATCCGGAACATAAATATGGCGCCGGTGAAACACATATTATACCTGAGAAATTTGATGCTGTTGAATTTGAATGGCATGGGGACAATGCCATTCAGCCAAAATGGCGCCCGCTGATGTCACCGCTTCTGGATGAGATTAAAAAACTGATTAGCAATTGAGGTTAAAAAGGGGTAGATATGGCTTTTGGTTTGGCGCTCATTATTATTTTCGGACTCAGTGCTGATTACCTCTTCAAACGCATCAAATTGCCCGGCCTGATCGGAATGCTGATTATCGGGGTTCTGGTCGGACCCTATGTGTTTAACTTCATGTCTCCTGAAATGATGAAAGTCTCGGGAGATTTCAGAAAAATAGCCCTCATCGTAATTTTGCTCAGGGCAGGATTTGAGCTCCGTCGCGATGCTTTGAATCGTGTGGGACGTGCAGCCGTCATTATGAGTGCGGTTCCGGCTATTTTTGAGATTGTCGGTGTTGTGCTCGTTGCTCCCAAACTGCTCCATATCACCTATCTCGAGGCCACCATCCTAGGATGCATACTGGCAGCGGTATCACCCGCTGTTGTTGTGCCGCTAATGATCGATTTTATGGATCGGGGACGAGGAGCAAAAAAAGGAATACCCACCCTAATCCTTGGGGCCTCTTCACTGGACGACGTTTTCGTCATTGTTCTTTTTACCGTATTTCTGGGCATGTATGGAGGAGATCAGACGAACATTTTTTTGCAACTGGCTGATATTCCGATTTCCATTGTTTTGGGGATTATCGTCGGACTCATTCCGGGATATTTTTTGTATCGGCTTTTTACAAAGTATGACTGGCGCCCCCCAAAACGCACCATGATGGTCATGGGGATCGCCATTTTGCTGACATGGTTCGAATCGGTTATAGAAGAGCATGTGCCTGTGGCAAGCCTGTTGGGCGTGATGGCTATCGGTTTTATTATTTTGGAAAAGGCCGAGCCGATTGCGCATCTTATTTCTCAGAAACTCAAAAAGCTCTGGATTTTTGCGGAACTTTTACTTTTTGTTCTGGTCGGGGCTCAGGTTAACATTCACGTGGCGTGGAAAGCTGGATTGGCCGGGGCAATCGTTATCTTTGTAGGGCTTATTTTCAGAAGTGTCGGCACCTATGTGTCTTTGTTTGGAACGCCTTTTGACTGGAAGGAAAAGCTCTTTTGTGTGGTAGCATATATACCAAAAGCCACCGTGCAAGCTGCCATTGGTGCGGTTCCCCTTGCCGCCGGTGTGGCAGCCGGTGAGGTAATTCTCGCTGTTGCAGTGCTGTCGATCCTTATCACCGCTCCCCTGGGGGCCATTGGTATTATGATATTTGGTGAAAGGATTCTTGATTACGGTGAACAATCGGCATACAGATTCAAAGAACTTCGGAAAAAGCTGGCGCTTCCCCATGTGGGTGAACGGGTCAGAAGCAAGGTCTCCGG
The DNA here is from genome assembly GCA_964195835.1 of uncultured Nitrospinaceae bacterium. Taxonomy (GTDB): domain Bacteria; phylum Desulfobacterota; class Desulfobacteria; order Desulfobacterales; family UBA11574; genus UBA11574. Next base: position 13,826 of record CAXMTB010000029.1, read on the forward strand.
AACCATCTGGAAGGTGATCGAGCAGAAAGAAGTGTGGCTGGAGGATGGAGCAAAACCGGTCAGTTCCCAAACCGCCTTGAATTTACTACCGGCCATTTACCTCCGGTATTGGAAGGAAAGCGAGAATACAGGGACGGGAAAAGGTAAAACATTGTCGCATCATTACACACAGACAGATCCGTCCTTTGATGATCACTGGGAAATCCTGTATGATTGGTAATAAATGTTGATGTCTATCCTGATGATATTTAACCAAAACGAGAAATTTTAGCGGGTCGCCAATGCGGTTTTTTTCGGCAAGATTCGCCGGAACTCATAGCGCCCTATGACGACCTATAATGTGATTGTCGTAGACCATATAAAATAGCCTATCCAAAAAGATCTCCATATCCCTGATGTTACCCCACAGCTAATAAAAAATACCGCGAAGCTTGCAGAAGAAATTTTGATCGTCTTTGATATCATATTCCGCAACTTTCTCTTGTCTGATAACATTGTGTACGGTCACTTGTTCATGGCTCAGATCATATAAAAATATATCTGCTTTTTATTATTTTTTTATTGACAATAGATACCACCAAGTAGTATTTACGCTTTGTGCTACAAAGTGGTATATATATCAATTGGATATGTGTTGGACTTTGTGGTTTTCTATCAAACATAATAAAAATGATGAGTTGACTGATAAATGGTTAAATTCAGCTTTATTTGGAGAACAACATGACGCATAAAAGAAAATCGACAAATACTATAATTGATTCAAATCAAAGGGATTTAAAGTTTGCCAAAGAAGTTAAGCGTCGCTCAGATGTGGATTTCAACGCTTGTCTTCACTGCCATACCTGTGCCGGCGGATGCCACTTCTCTCAAATTATGGATTACATGCCAAACAGGATCATACGTCTGGTCCAACTCGGTCTAAAACAGGAAGCGCTTACCTGTTCGAGTATCTGGATTTGCGTTAGCTGTAATACGTGTTCGGTTCAATGCCCCATGGGAATTGACATATCGGCCGTCACCGATGCCATCTGCCAAATAGCTATCGACGAAAAAGCAGATGTGGGCGAACCGGAAATTTTAAAATTTCATGAGGAGGTTTTGAAAACAATTAAACGGTATGGTCGCACTCATAAACTTGAGATTATGCTTAGATATAAGTTTTACACACATGACTGGTTTAGGGATATGGGCGTTGGCTTAAAGATGCTGGCTAAACACAAACTTGATATCCTGCCGTCTCGTGTTAATCACATGAAGGACATTAAAAATATTTTCTCACAAAAGAGGGCTGTATAACCATGCATAGATTAAAGTCAATCGATATATCCTATTATCCTGGCTGTTCAATGGCGACCACGGCTCAAGAAAGCAATCTTTCTTTACTTGAAATGTTTAATAAAATCGGATTCAACTTAGTTGAATTGGAGGATTGGAACTGTTGTGGCAGCACTTCGGCCCACAGTATCGATTCTGAGCTGGCGCTCGATCTTGCCGTTCGCAACCTATTTTTGGCACCACCGGATCGTCCGCTTCTGGTGGCCTGTCCGAATTGTATCCTGCGGCTGCGTCATGCTCACTTGGAATTAAAACAGAACGATTTGAAACGTCGTAAATACGAAAAAGAATGGGGCACAACCTATAACACGGACCTCAATATTATCCATTTTTTTGATCTGCTTGAAAACATCAATTTGTTACATTTTTCCGATAAAGGTGTTAAAAAGCTTCAAGGGCTAAAGTTTGTCCCTTATTATGGCTGCATGCTGTCTCGACCCAACGCGCTTAAATCTGAAAAGGAGTATTACGGCCTCATGGAAAAAATCCTCTGCTCAGTGGGAGGCGAAGCCTTATCATGGCCCTTTAAGTCCCAATGTTGTGGAACTTTTCTTTCCGTGGCAAAGCCGGATATTATCACGCCAATCGTTAACAAAATCATTCAGGGCGCTATGGATGCCGGGGCTGACTGTATTGTAACTGCATGCGCCATGTGCCATCTGAATTTGGAGGTACGCTGTAACCTGAAAAACCCGGTTCCCACCATACACTTTTCGGAACTCCTTTCTTTGGCTTTGGGAGACAGCAAATACGAAAGCTGGTTTCCGCGTCACCTGGTGGATCCGAGGCCGATGTTGAAAAGCAAAGGATTGATCCGATAAGCATAGCTCTATTTATTATTGTATTGGCTCATAAGTTTTCAGCCAACTTGAGAATATCCCCTTATCTGCCCGCTTGAGGGTTCTTTTTTTACCCCGATAGAACGGGGATTACGCTCCGCTTCGTCAAGAATGCTATACCAAAAAAGACAAAATGGATTCGGTCGGAATCTCAACCACTTCTCTCGTGCCTTGAAACGTACTGCTATTAAGAAAAATACTTCAACTACCTGATTAGACCAATTACTCAGAAACCAGACTTGCCATCCCTTGATTTTTTATCTATGCTCATATTTAAAGCCTTGATACGGTTGTATACTATACAAACAGGTGCAAAACTTGATTTAGTATTACAATTGGTATCTTGAGAGTCCAAAATTCGGTGTTGCCTGCGAAGGTAAGAATCTATAAATAGATGAGGGGTCGGGGAGTTTCGTTTGAAAAAAAGCATTATCCATGGAGCGATTCGACAAATCAAAACACCCCGACCCCTGAACTATATGATTTTGCTGGATTACGGCTTTCACGAGGATGACGATTCAACCAATAGAATAATTCTTTGAAAATCATAGGATAGAATGAACTATAAACTCTTCAGCTAGTATATTGCTCGACTTAATTCAATTGTCTGAAATGTTTAATCAAGGAGGATATCATGACGTTCAAAGTGATTCAAACCGATCGAGCACCGACTGCCATCGGACCGTATTCCCAGGGGATAACCGTGGCGCCCTGGCTTTTTGTGAGCGGGCAGCTCGGAATACAACCAGAGACCGGCGAACTGGTCAGTTCTGATTTTGTGCCTCAGGCCAGGCAGGCACTGGAGAACCTTTTGCAGATCGTGCTGGCCGCGGGATACAATTTGAACCATGTCGTTGCAGTGGATGTTTTTGTAACCGATTTAAACAATTTTGCCACTTTCAACGCCATTTATGCTGAATATTTTTCAGAGCATCGGCCGGCAAGGGCGGTGGTAGAAGTCAGCAGGCTGCCCAAGGATGCATGTGTTGAGATTAAATGTATCGCCTGCCATCCTTAACCCGGACAAGCCGGAAAAGTTACAAGTGATCTAAAGTTTTAAGTGAGCTAAAGTTAAGGAATTCTATCAATTATATAAAATCATCGGAGCGAAGCGACACCATAACTTTAGGCACTTTAGCTCACTTTAGGCACTTCAAACTTTTGGACTTCAGCTTATACGGGCTATTGTCCACATAAAAATATGTCATCGTATTTATGAATTAGAGCACTAAATCGCTACAATCCGGGGACATCAAGTATCTGAGCGTCGTGTCCGGTCTTATCCAAAAATTGTTTAATATTGTCCCTTGAAATAACCAAGGTGCTGGTGTTGATAAGGGGATGGAACTGAAAAGCATCCGACTTCCATAAAGCGCTGTCTATGATGAGCTCGACAGCCTTGCCGATATCGTTGACAACGGCAAAAAGGGAGACCGAACCGGGATCTACACCCAGATGTTTCTTCAAGCGCTCTGGCGAGCCAAAACGTAATTTGCTGCTGTTCAGTAGATCCGGCAATGCTTTCAGGTTGACCCGTTTCTCACCCTTTACAATAACCAGAAAATGCCTTAAGCCTTTTGCATCGCGTAAAAAAAGACTTTTTGTTTTTGCCGCCGGGAGCGGGGGAACAAGGCGATTGACATCCTCAACTGTATAAACCGGGGGATGATCATGGCGTTCGCATTCTATTTGGTGGTCGTCTAAAAACTTATAAATGTCGGTCATTTCACTTTGGCTCCTTCTCCTGGAAAATCCTGGTTAAATTGATGGCACTCAATTATAAGCTCAACGCATGCCTGTCAAGAATATGTTTTAAGTCGGTTACAAGGGGATAAAATTACATGGATCCACAACATGATGAAACAATTATAAATGAAGCCATTGATCTTGCAGAAGCCTGGCAAAACCAGGCCAATGAATTGTTAACGGCTGAAGAAAAAGGGATTGCCGAACAAATGATGCGGCTGTTGATTCACCCTTTGGACAAAGTCATTCTCACCAAAATGATTGATCAAAGCTTCAGGTCCCACAACCCCAGCCGTGTTGCAGATCAAATCAACAGTTTGCTTAGAAAATATGGCGTACCCGATTTTTTTTCATCCGTGGACAAACTTCTGGTACAAATGTTTCTGGGTTTGGGTCGTTACATTCCCAGCATTTCAGTTCCTAAAGTCATTGAAAAAATGCGCCATGACAGCAGCCGCGCCATTATTCCGGGCGAACCCGACGCCTTGTACGCACATTTACAGAAACGAAAAAAACAGGGTGTTCAGATGAACATCAATCATTTGGGAGAAGCCCTGCTTGGAGAGAAAGAAGCCCTTCAGCGTCTTGATACATATATCAGCGATTTGAAAGATCCCGAGATTGAATGCATTTCTATAAAAATTTCTACTATCTACTCGCAAATCGAACCCTTGGCATTTGAGCATACGGTCCAAATCTTAAAAGAACGGCTTTTTCTTCTATACACGGCTGCCAGAGACAATCTTTATCGTCGAAACAACGGGAAAATGGTTCCGAAACTGATAACCCTTGATATGGAAGAATACCGGGATCTGGAAATTACTGTTGCCGCGTTTAAGCAAACCCTGGAGAAGGATGCATTTAAAAATTATATGGCGGGTATTGCATTGCAGGCCTATTTGCCGGATTCATATGCCGTACAGCAATCACTTACGGCCTGGGCCAAAGCGCGGGCAGCAAATGGTGGGGCTCCCATCAGAATTCGAATCGTCAAAGGCGCCAACATGGAGATGGAAAAACTGGAATCAGCGATACGAAACTGGCCTTTGGCGCTATATGACAACAAGCTTGATGTGGATGCCAATTATAAAAAAATGATCGATTATGGCATGGCGCCGGATCATATTCGGGCGGTTCATCTGGGGATTGCCTCCCACAATCTGTTTGAGTTGGCGTATGCGTATCGACGGGCTATGCAAAATAACGTTGCCGATTATTTTTCATTTGAAATGCTGGAGGGAATGGCAGATCACATACGCCGGGCCATTCAGGAAATACCCGGCGATATCATGCTGTACGCCCCGGTTGCCACGAAAGATCAGTTCATTAATGCCATTGCCTATCTGATCCGCCGGCTGGATGAAAATACAGAAGCGGAAAATTTTCTGCGGTATTCGTTTAACCTCAAAACAGATTCCAAAGAATGGGAGTTTTTGAAAAAACAATTTGTTGCTTCCTGTGAGCATAAAGATCGGGTACGCCATACGCCGAACCGGATTCAGAACCGTCTCAAGGACTCGATCATTGATAAAATGGGGACGTTTTATGAAAACGAATTTATTAACGAGCCGGATACGGATTGGTCCCTGGCTTCAAATCGTACATGGGCCGAAGCTATCCGAAAGAAATGGTTTAAACATGAACCAGATAAACCCATTCATATACCTTTGGTGAAGGCAGGAGAAAAAATCTATAAAGACCGGCCGAAGAGATCGTGCATGGATCATTCCAGGTTTCCGGAAGAAATCTGTGTGGCGTTCTGTGTCGAGGCAATTGATACAGATGTGGACCATGCTTTGGCTACGGCCAGAAAAGATCCGGATGAGTGGCGCTCCAAAAACATGGAACAGCGCCATAAAATCCTTTCTCGGGTGGCCGTGGAACTTCGCAAGGCCAGAGGAGATCTTATCGGAGCTGCTGCCGCTGATACCGGAAAGATTTTTTCGGAAGCCGACGCTGAAGTTTCGGAGGCCGTTGATTTTGCCGAATACTATCCGTTCTCTGCCAGGACCTTTTCTGATTTGAAAAATGTTCGAACCCGCGGAAAGGGGGTAGGGTTGGTTATTTCCCCGTGGAATTTTCCCATTGCCATCCCCTGTGGCGGAATCATAGCCTCTTTAGCTGCCGGCAACACGGTGATATTCAAACCATCATCTGCTGCGATCCTTACGGCGTGGCAGTTGTGTCAATGTTTTTGGAACGGCGGCGTTTCCAAAAATGTTTTGCAGTTCCTTCCTTGTTCCGGTTCGACAACCGGTGCAAAACTTGCCGAACATCCGGATGTGGATTTCATTATTATGACCGGCGGTACGGATACCGGGATGACCCTTTTAAATCAAAGACCTTCTGTTTTTTTGACGGCTGAAACCGGAGGCAAAAACGCAACCATCGTCACTGCCATGGCGGATAGAGCCCAGGCCATCAAACATGTGCTTCAGTCGGCCTTTAGCAACTGCGGTCAAAAATGCAGTGCCACATCATTGCTGGTATTGGAAAAAGAAGTCTATGAGGATAAAGCCTTCAAAAGTCAACTGATCGATGCTGCCGGTAGCTATGCCGTCGGTTCTTGCTGGAATTTTGAAAACAAAATGGGGCCATTGATTCAACCCCCAAAGGGTGACCTAAAGCGTGCCCTGACCCAACTCGAGCCGGGTGAGGCCTGGGCGCTTGCACCCAAAAATGTCGATAACAACCCTAACATGTGGACGCCGGGCATAAAATGGGGGGTGCAGCCTGGAAGTTTCACCCACCTCACCGAGTTTTTCGGTCCATTGTTAGGGGTGATGTGTGCTGAAGATCTGGGGCATGCCATCGAAATGGTCAACCAGACCGGTTACGGATTGACGTCTGGCTTGGAGAGTCTCGATCGGCGGGAGCATGATGACTGGAAGAAACGGATCAGAGCCGGAAATCTATACATCAATCGCCAAACCACCGGCGCCATTGTTTTGCGACAGCCTTTTGGCGGTATGGGCAAATCAGCGCTGGGGGGCGGCATCAAGGCCGGGGGACCCAACTACGTTTTTCAATTTATGGATTTTGAGGATGTCGGGTTTCCTTCGGCAGGAGCCATTCAAAACGATTACCCCTTGTTTCAGCTGGTTCAGGAATGGAAACTGAAGCACGATTGGGGCCGACTGGAGGCGTTTAAAACAGATCTTTTCAGGATTATCCGGGCCGTCAAAAGCTATCTGTATCATTGGGAGCAGGAATTCTCCCGAGAAAAAGATTACTTTCATCTGCGAGGGCAGGATAATGTGGTTCGCTACCTGCCCATTGGGACAGTCGTCATTCGTATCCATCAGAACGACAGCTTGTTCGATGCACTGGCAAGAATTGCTGCGGCAAAGATTGCCGGGTGCGAGACTTCCGTGAGCCTGCCCACAGCTCTTAACAATACGGTTACAACGTTTTTGTACAGCAAAAAAGGTCAGCAGTTTTTGAATGATGTGCCAATCATCCATCAGTCCGACGAAGATCTGATTGAGATTATACCCGAGATTCATCGTATCCGTTATGCATCGCCGGATCGGGTGTCCGACAAAATATTTCAGGCAGCGGCAACAACCGGATTTTTTATTTCTCGATCAAAAGTTTCCATGGATGGGAGGATCGAGCTGTTGCAGTATTTCCAGGAGCAGAGCATCTGTTTCGACTACCATCGATGCGGTAATCTCGGTGAGCGGGCGCTAACATAGTCATAAAAAAGATAAAGGAATGACCCAATTGAGGTTAAAGTATGATATGGCCTCATGATTCATAACCATTTGTTCTAATTGTCTTTTATCCATTCGACATTGCCAGCTTTAAACCCACGACACTATAAACCTGTAATAAATAAACTGTATTAATCTTTATCGTCACTATATCATCCCTTTTTGAGTGAGTTACTTTTGGTGTTGACCTGTACAAAATAGCCTGATATAAAATACCTATAGCGTTGCATATAAACGCCCATGACAAACGATGATATTAAGCGCTGAGGGGGGATTGTGCTGACAATAGAACAAAGGCGAAAAACAGATAGGAAGCGACGGGAACGCTGGCGAAAAAGAAAACTAGCACAGGGTTGCAAGCAGATTCAACTCATGCTGATGCCGGAAGCCCAGGCCATTTTGGAGCATGAGAAATCCCGAACAGGTGAGCCTTACGTCCAAATCATTCACCGTGCAATCCTTGAACTTGATAGGGGCCTTCCAATCACATCTTCCAAAAATAAGACACAGCCCATAATCTCAGAAACAAACAAGGCACTGACAGGCGACTCAGGCAAAACAAAGCCACGTTCAAGAATCTCAGACAAAAAAAAGGCAAGTCAACAGGACCAACTAAAATTATTCTGAGGATCAGAAACCTAAGGTTGAACGGATATTGTAACGTCCTCTGTATCACCATCAGTTGTTACAACAAGGAATTGATATTCATTGATGGAAGTGTCTGCCAGAAGTTCGTAAATACCAAAATAGCCCAACGAGTCAATAGGGATTCCGTTTACTGAAATTATTTCATAACCTTCCCTGAGTCCTCTTTCCCACTCAAAGCCCCTCTCAATCACATAAATAATCTCGCTTGCGTCGTATATGTTAATTTGAAGGCCTATTCTTTGAATGCCGCTTTCCTTGATGTGGTTATTGTCATAATAGCGGTCAAGTTTGACCACGATAGGTGTGTAATTAGCACCCCTCGAAGTGTGCGGGGTTGCCGTACTATCTCCGCCACTTCCGCAACCACACAGGGACAATACAAACAACAAAATCGTAACGGTTGTCGAGCGCATTGTTAAAACATCAATTTTTTATTTCATCACTTTTAATACGCTTTCCTGTTCTTTTTCCATTACGTGTTTGCCATCACCTTTATACTGTTGTTACTATCGGAGCAACTAAACTTATTTACAGGATCAAAAAGCTAAATCAAAATGGAAATCTTATATGGCGGTAACGCAAACATTCAATGTTGGGTGAATAAAGACATTCATAGGGTAATGTAAATGGTACTCGGAATCGGTTTTACATTTGGATAGGAAAGGATAAGCTGAAAGTTCTTATATTCCAAATTTAATGAAAAATCGGCTTAAAGCTCTAATGCAGTACCACATAAAGAAAAAAGGCGATTTAGTTATTATTTTCGTTCAAAAATTAGACTTGTACGCTAATAATGAGCATGGTTAAAAAATGAACATATAAAAAATTTGCTTTTTATTCTCCTAAAGGATGTATGGTAATTGGTGTTGACTTGCCAGGCTAATGGTGTGTTTTAATCATTCAACACAAAAACAGAAACTTGATTATTTATGTGTCCAGTCAGAGGAAATTAAGGAAGTTTATGAGAATCAGTTGCAATTATGGAGGTTGATTTTGTGGATTTTCACTAAAGACGGTTTTTTCTCGGTAGTGTTTGACAAGTATTGCAAACGCGGTGAATTGATGATCCGGTCGCGGTGCAAAGATGATCTTATTCGGTTGGCAAAGAAGTTACATGGTTATTCTGACAAATCTGAGATTTTGGGAATCAAACATGCCGACTACCGCTATCGCATGAGGATTACAAAAAACAATTGGGCGGACTACTTGACAAACTGCGCTCTTGATATTGATTATGCAAACGTCAAGGACAATATCGTTCCGGCCGGTGATGATTTGCGCCAAGATGCCTATTATCAGGTATGGACTGCTCTGTATCGCTGGCAGTCAATGATTAAATCAATTAATTTTAAAGAATAAATGCGCAATAGTTGTGCAAATATAAAATTTGTCATTATAAATGGACGGACAATATGAAAACTAATCATAAAGTCATATATTCTGACTCAAAAAACATGGAAGCTGTTCCTTCAGAGAGCGTTGACCTCATGGTAACATCACCGCCTTACCCGATGATTGCAATGTGGGATGAAATGTTCGTCCAGCAAAGCTCATCTGTTAAAAAGGCTTTGGAAAAAGGAGATGGGGCCCATGCCTTTGAATTGATGCATCAAGTGCTGGACCCTGTATGGAAAGAGGTCTACAGGACGCTAAAGTTCGGTGGTTTTGCTTGCGTCAACATTGGGGATGCAACCAGAACCATCAACGGAAATTTCGTGCTGTATCCGAACCACATGAGAATATTGAAAAGTGCTCTGGAACTTGGTTTCTCGGCGCTACCTTGCATACTGTGGAGGAAACAGACCAATGCTCCCAACAAGTTCATGGGGTCAGGCATGCTTCCAGCAGGTGCTTATGTGACCTTGGAACATGAATATATTTTGATTTTAAGAAAAGGCCCGAAGCGGGAGTTTAAGCAAGAAGAAGATAAAAGGATAAGGCATGAAAGCGCTATTTTTTGGGAAGAGCGCAATCAATGGTATTCTGATGTATGGTTTGATGTTAAGGGAACACCGCAAGCTTTGAGAGATAAAAATTCTCGATTGAGGAGTGCGGCCTATCCTTTTGAGGTCGTGTATCGACTGATCAATATGTATTCGGCCAAGGGCGATACGGTTCTTGATCCTTTCTTGGGAACAGGAACAACATCCGCCGCCGCAATTGCCTCAGGAAGAAACAGCATCGGTTACGAAATAGACCCTTCTTTGGAAAATGTTATTGATCGTATTAAGGATGTTATCGTTGACTCGTCCAAACAGTTAATTCGGAAAAGACTTGCCAAACATATGGAGTTTGTTGTTGACCGGTTAAAAACAAAGGGCAGGTTTAAATACGAAAATGAATACTATGGTTTCCCGGTGATGACCGCACAGGAAAAGCAGTTGATAATTAATGACCCTGTAAATATCACAAAGCCGGATGCCGGGATGTTTGAGGTCGATTATTCAGATAAGCCCCAGTCAGAATTTTGTAAAAATTGGTCTGACGAGCTTAAAGAGAATAAACTTGATTTTATCAGCCAAAATTTGCGCCATGCTGTAACTGTTAAAAATTCGTCCCAGATGGAGCTTTTTTAAAAATTAAACTCAATATTAATACCGTCTTTCTTCTTATCATAATAGACGATGTCAGCCTCAATTTGTTCCCCATACATCTTCTTTGTTTTATAAGTTAAGGGTTTTATAGAAACAGGTTTTCCCCCTACGTAGCCATCAATACCCGTGGATTACTCTGCCAATAGGCAAAGAATTCAAAGATATCAATATTATGCGCATGAATTGTCGAAGCTATTGTAATACCCCTAATTGTTAAAATTTCTCTTGAAGTTAATCCACGGGCAGGGATCAGGGACGTCCTTTTCAGCCGTACGCGCCTATCCCGTGAATTTAAGGTTCTGAGTACATTTGCCGATATCCTTAATAGGAGAAATGATATGATAGTGTATTTAATTTTAGGCATCACACTTGTTCATGTTGCTGTGGTTATTTATCACATAAATGTGAAAGATCGGTCTGACGGTTAATAGTTGGGTGTTTCTCCCAGAGTTGCCAGTTTTCGTTTCGTCAAGCTATCTAAGGTTGTAATTTGCAAGTATTTGCGACTTAGACACGACATTGCTCATTTTTGAATATAGTTCCGCACCACTAAAGATCATTAACATCCATTTCTCACCCGATTTCATTCAATTCAAAATTCACCTTTTGAGATAAAACATATATCGTTTGATTAAAATATCACAATGTGGTAGTGATGGTTTTTGTTTAAATTTTTAAAGATAAGATATTGTAATCTAACATGGACAGTAAAGAATTTAAAAAATTGCGTAAGAGGCTAAATAAATTACAGAAACAAATGGCCCAACTTTTAGGTGTATCTATAAAAGCTGTTCACAGCTATGAGCAGGGTTGGCGAAACATACCGACATATGTGGAGCGGCAGATGTTTTTCCTGCTATCCAGAGTGGAGGAAAATCAAAAAGGCCGAAAGCCGTGCTGGATTATAAAAAAATGTCCCCCTGAGACCAAGAAACAATGCCCGGCCTGGGAATTTCAGGCTGGAAAATTATGCTGGTTTATTAACGGAACCATTTGCTGTGGTGATGCTTGCAATGACTGGAAAGATAAGATGAAGTGTTGCAGGTCTTGTGAGGTTTTTAAATCCTTTCTATAACCTCAAAAAAAATTCTCATCCTAAGGCCTGAAGAATTGGTTCGAAATCATAAGTTCTGATTGCGTTATGGCGAGCGATCAGGACACCACCGGGGTCTGAGGACAGGGCATGCAGTCATAGGGGTAACCTGGGAACTTGGGAGATCCAAATGTTTCCTTGTGCATGAAATCCGGTCAAGGGCGCCGGTCAACCAATGAGGTGTAGTCCTGCCACTGGAAAGGGGCCGCTCCAACCTGCCCGGTGAGCGAAAGCAAAGGAGCAAACAAGGTATCAGGTGAGGATAGCGAAGAGCGAACGAGCCTGAGATGAGCATTTGGAAGTCTTAGTGGATCATAGTACCGAGGGCCGTGGTTACAGTGTATTCCAGGGCCGGTAAGGTGGGGAACCGAGACCCAAGGGACCCACTGTAGGGAAGGTGAAGCCGGGCACAACGTTCTGTTGAAGGGGACTGCGGGAGGT
>CAXMTB010000030.1:0-24971 GCA_964195835.1 uncultured Nitrospinaceae bacterium
GCCGAAATTTGCCGGCACAATGCCCACGCATTGCACAAAGCCCTGCGATATTGTCGCGATCACGACATTAAGGATTTTCGGATCAACAGTCAGATACTGCCCCTAAAAACCCATCCCGAAATTGGATATCACATAGAAGATTTGCCCTTTCACGATCAGATTATACAAACATTCAAAGACTGCGGCCGGTTTTGCCGGAAGCACGACATCCGAACGACGTTTCATCCCGACCAGTTTATTTTGCTCTCGTCACCGAGCAGCGAAGTGGTTCAGCGTTCTATTGCCGATTTGATCTACCAGGCCGAAGTGGCCCGGTGGGTAAATGCGGATGTCATCAACATCCACGGCGGAGGGGCTTATGGGGATAAGAGCACGTCGCTTCGCCGCCTCCGAAAACAAATCGAACAACTCTCCGAAGCGGTGCGTTCGCTATTGACCTTTGAAAACGACGACCGGGTGTATACGCCTAACGATTTGCTGCCGGTCTGCCGGGACATGGATATTCCTCTGGTGTATGACGTCCACCATCATCGCTGTTTATCTGACGGCAGCAGTGTCGAAGCAACCACGGAACTGGCTATGGGCACCTGGAGCCGCGAGCCGCTCTTTCACCTGTCAAGCCCCAAATACGGCTGGAATTCCGGCAAACCTGGCAATCATCATGATTACATCGATGCAGATGATTTCCCGGCGTGCTGGACGAATCTCGACATTACGGTCGAAGTGGAAGCCAAGGCCAAGGAATTGGCCGTGTTGAAGTTAAAACAAGACCTTTTCGAAGTGGTTTAAAAAAAATGTCCGACAAACCTTTAGATCAAGGTTGTCGGACAGTTAGTAACTCCTTTAAGGTATAATGGGTTATTTAGATTTAACCTGGTACGTCTACAGGTGCGGCTCTTCCGCCGATGTAATCAATGACTTCGTCATAGGTATTGGTTAAGTTGCCTTTGGCACCCTCGATTTCTTCTCTTATCGGCTTCCACTCCAGAGGACATTCCGTCCTGAGCTGATGAATCCTATCTTCCAATTCAGTAACGACCATCTTTAGGTCTTGAATGTTTGGAAGAACTTTTTCCAAATCCGCAGATCCCAATTGATCTGCTTTACGAATTGTGTCAAAAATTTTTGCTTTCCATACCGTAAGTTCCATATCCACGTTTGAACAATAGTCTTTTACTTCCATGGTATCCTCCTTTTAAATTTGAGTGCCTATTTTAGATGGTATCCAATTTTAAAGTAACTCGGTTAAGCGTTCATAAAAATCTGAACCTTTAAGATTCAGCATTTTAATATTCTAATAAGAATAAATATTGTATACACAATAGTAAGATCAAAAACGTTAAATGCAATAAGAGGTGAGTTAGTGTTTTATAGTAGGTTAATACCCTCATATATGGGGCTGGATTGGTTGGAATGGGAGTAAGATATTACTGCGCTGGTAATTTCATCAATCTGAAATAGATACTGAGATATGTCAGGAATTAAGATAGGAATAATTTATTAGACATTATTCTCATATCAAAAGATTGAGATAGGTTGTGATCTTTATATATTATCTAAAGTGTTAATCAAAATCCTACCCGATATGAATTCAATTCAATTTTAAAACTTAAAGATTTAGGGGATGATCTGCTTCTCATTTTGCCAAAATTGCACATCTATCTTAATTTCACATTTTAAGTGAAATTTTCTCATATATTATTGACAATTTTCTTTTTCTATAGTAAATTATTTTTATTAAAGAGAAAATATCTCTAAGGAGCTGGATATGCTAATTAAGTTTACCATCGAAAACTGGATGTCGTTTCGGGAGAGTGCGACTTTCTCCATGGTGGCAAGCCGTGAACGCCAACATGGAGATCGTATTTCTCGTGTAAAAAAATATCAGATGCGAGTATTGCCTGTCGCTGCAGTCTATGGCGGAAATGCCTCAGGGAAAACCAATTTCTTCAAAGCGTTGAGTTTCGCTAAGAATCTCGTTATCAAAGGAACTCAGCCGGATGGGATGATCCCGGTAGAATCTTGCCGCATAGATCCGAATGGTACAACTAGGCCGAGCCGGTTTGTGTTTGAACTGCTGGTCAATGAAACGGTATATGAATTCCGATTTGCTGTATCCCGCAAAGAGGTTCTTGAGGAAAAACTGACGGAAGTTTCAAGTGTGAGCGAGCGGGTACTTTATGAAAGAATCGGCAACGAAATACTTTTTGAAAAGTCATTAAAAAAAGATCTATTCTTGAATTTCGTCTTTCAAGGGACACGCGACAACCAGCTATTCCTGACAAACTCAGTAAATCAGAAGGTTGAAAATTTTAAGGCCATCTATGGATGGTTTCGTGACAATCTCGTTCTCATTGCACCGGATTCCCGGTTTGAACCCTTTGAGCAATTCATTCAAGAAGACCACCCACTTTATATTACCATGAATGAGATGCTTCCTAAGTTGGATGCCGGGATAGCTCATTTGGGTGGTGAAGATGTGCCCTTCGACAACTTACCATTACCGGAGCCTTTAAGGGCGAAATTGCAGGAAGATGTCGCTGAGGGAAAAACGGTCCGGCTTCTTACAGGTCCAATGGCTGATCGCTTTGTAATCACCCGTAAAGATGGAGAACTAACGGCAAAAAAATTAGTTACCTATCATCAGCTGGAAGACGGGCGCAAGATCAAATTTGAGATGCGCCAGGAGTCGGATGGATCTCAGAGGGTTATTGACCTGCTCCCGGCATTTCTGTCGGCTGCAGCGACCGACTCTTCAAAGGTTTATGTGATTGATGAGGTAGATCGAAGTCTTCATACTCTGCTGATCCGGCAACTGCTTGAAGGGTATCTTAGCTGTAGCGGGACAGATACACGTTCACAATTGCTATTTACGACCCACGATGTATTGTTGATGGATCAGAAACTGTTTCGCCGAGATGAAATGTGGGTTGTGGAACGAACCCCCCGAGGAGAATCCTCCCTGGTGTCGTTCAGTGAATATAAAGATGTGCGCTATGATAAGGATATTCGAAAAAGCTATTTGCAGGGACGTTTGGGAGGGGTGCCGCGCATTCTGATAAACGGTGTATTCATGGATACATGCACACCATCTGGAGATAGCCACTAATGGGGCGCAAAGGGAGACGAAAATTTAAGCGTCCACTTGGGCCTCGCCGCTATCGCAAGATGTTTGTTGTAGCCACGGAAGGGGCAAAGACGGAACCCCTCTATTTCAACATGTTCAACAATGACAATACAGTGGTTCATGTGAAGTGTCTTAAGGGGAATAAACAGAACTCTCCCAGACAGGTTCTCAAACTCATGAACGATTACCTACAGGCCAATCGCTTGAAAGATGGGGATGAGGCATGGTTGATTGTAGATCAGGATCAATGGCCTGAGGATCAGCTCATTCAGCTTCATAGATGGAGCCAGACAAATAGCCGTTACGGCTTGGCTGTCAGTAATCCTAAATTTGAATATTGGCTGCTACTTCATTTTGAGGATGGCACAGGAATTACTAACTCCAGACAATGTACGGACCGCTTGAAGCGTTATCTGCCGCATTTTGAAAAAAGCCATGTTGAGGCGGATAAACTGCGGACGAGAATTAACGATGCAATCGGACGAGCTAAGCTGAAAGATACGCTGCCCTGCGCTGATTGGCCCAGAATTACAGGTACAACAGTTTACCGACTTGTAGAGAAATTAATACAAACGAATAACTGAACGCTGATATACTCCAGGTTCAAAAACGCATTATTATTTCTATAGAGTATATTTTTATTATGGGATCGGATGGGGTTGTGATCTACAATAAAACCCTCAAGATATCTTTAAGCGGAAAAAACTTCGATATGTCTGACTGACAAAATCGTTAGGGTCAAGCACGCAAAGCAGTTTTCGGTCGAATAACAAAGCGGTTTCGAGTCTGTTTAAACCATTTTCTATTTATTAGTTTCGAACAATTATGAATTTTTAAACGATAGCACTTACCTCATTGGAGGCTCCGAAAAGGCATGAATCTCCACATTATATTCCTATTGAAACAACTCACGATACACAGCGCGTTTTTCTTTACTCCATTTTGGACAATAGGCGGGTTTACCCTTCATTACCAGTTGCAAACAGGCGTCGCATTTAGGACTGCATTTCAGAATTGATCGGTCATCTCCTTTCCAGGCCTTCTTCGGCCATTCAGGATCAACCCACAACATACGAGCCAATCCTATTAGATCTGCTTTTTTGTTCGTTAGAATGGACTCGGCTCGTGCAGGGGTTGATATTCGTCCTGCGGCAATGACTGGAACTGTTACTTTCTTTTTAATGGCGGCAGCTAAAGAAACCATGTAGCCTGGTTTTTTGGATTTCTTAATGACTTCCGGCAAAAAAAATGATTCATATGTTCCACCCATTGTTGATATATAGGCTATGCCCTCTTTCTCCAAGCTTTTAGCTAAAACAGCAGATTCCTTTATGTGAAGCCCATCTGGCAGCCATTCATCAGCCAAAAATCGATACCCAACTGGAAAATCTCCTACAACATCTTTGACACGTTTTAAACATTCCAAAGGAAATTTAATCCGGTTTTCTATTGGTCCGCCATATGTGTCGGTCCGTTTATTGGTTCTTGGTGATACAAATTGAGAGAGAAGGTAGCCGGTTCCCCCATGAAGCTCAACCAGATCAAAACCGGCCTTTTTAACTCTTAAGGCAGCATTTGCAAACTGCTTCTGAATCGTTTTAATTTCCTTTTTTGAAAGCGCCCGAGGTATTCTTTCAAATATTGGAACTGCTGATGGTGCCACTGGATCTGAGGCATGGGCGAATCGTCCGGCATGGTTAATTTGAAGACCGGCAAGGCTCTTTTCTCCCTTTATCGTATGGGCAAGTTTTTCAAGGCCGCTTAAGTATCGATTGTGATCACAACTAATAGCCCGTGGCGTTCCGCTACCATTTGGTGTAATACTTGCATTTTCAACCATGATCATCGCTGCTCCGCTTTTGGCCATCTCTTTGTAGTAATGAAGCAATAGAGGTGATATCTTTCCCCCCATAGCTGCATAGCCCAGATATAAAGGAGCCATTGTAATACGATTTTTCAACCTAAGACCATCCAGTTTCAAAGGTTTAAATAGGTTTTTATAAACAGGCTTTTTCATTTTTCATCTCCATTCGCTGTGTCTTGTGATAGATAATCATATGAATTTATGTTATATTTGATACATAATTTCAAGTATCATATAATTTCTTTCAACGCAATTGCGTGTTTTTTATTCACCCACAAACAAAAAGAGGCTCATTATGTAAGTATCACAACGACCGAGCGATATCTTGGAAAGATCAGCGATGTAGAAGCCATGAAATGGATTGATAAGCTGTATGCCTAACCGAGAGGAATCAGGATGAACGGATAGTTTTTTTCACCCTGAAGATCTCTGAGATATTCATCAATAGGTGAAAGTATCATCCAGATCAAAAACCTGTGATAAGTCTGACAGATCCGAGCTTGGCCTTGATTGTACATTTGCTGTATCTCTGGAAATCTAATGACGGTTTAATCGGTTGCGATATCCTACTCCAAAAATTTATCTGTCAAGGGATGTATTGACCCGCCTTACGATTCAGCAAAATCAAGATTAGATCGGGACAATCGGTATTAATGCGCATTAAAGGAGTGGCACTTGAGCTCTTATTTATTCACATTACTGGCCTACAATTACACCTTGCTTTTCGAACCTATAACTTTTTGAAAAAATAAAGATTTTATTGCAAACTGAGAGCTTAACAAAAGAATCTTTCTTATGAATAGGTAGTATTTACCTGCCATTAAACACCCCATCAACCCACATTGACATCATCCGATTTGTGAAAACCTTTAGAATCATAGAGATAAGTCAAATAATAACAAAACCATGAGGTGAAAAAATGACACATAATGATTCCTTAAATGAAGCTTTTGAAAGAGGCATGGATGCTTTTGTAAACGACGATTTCAGCGAAAGTGTCGAAGAATTTACAAAGGCTACTGAAATTGATCCTGATTTCGCATTGACTTATGTCAGCCGAGGAGCGGCGTTAATGAAGATGCATAGATTCGAAGAATCGATTGCGGACTTTGATCACGCCATCGAACTTGACCCGGACTATCCAAAAACGTATCACCTTCGTGGCCTGGCACGAATAGAGGTAGAAGACCATGAAGGGGCGTTGGAAGATTTTGGAAATGCCATCGATCTCGATCCTGATTATGGCCCCGCATATTACAGCAGGGCGACGCTTCAAATCAAGCTCGGCAGAGAAGATCTCGCGACAGAGGACATACAGATGGTTCAGGTTCTGACTGAAATGAATACGCAAGCATTTGCAAATGAAAACAATATATGGCGATCAGAACAATTGCGCCTGGAAGAAATGGGGGTTGCCGATCCCATGGACCGATAACCCCAATAGATACGCATAGAACTCATTTAGTGTCCATACACAAACAGCATCTTTCGGCCTGGGGCGGCGTTTTCACTCTTTTGGAATCCTCAAAATAGCACGCTATTCCTACGGTTTCAAAATCGCTCAGTCCCTGCCCAAAACCCAAAACGACCATTTGTGGACGGACACTATTTAGTTTATAAGGTTCCAGTGTGTTTTAATGTTAAACAAAGGTAGGTTGTCATGGAAAATGAAAAATCTTTATATGAACGGGCAAAAAATCAGACTGGAAACGATTTTATCTGTCCCATTGATTCTTTGATAGATACGGATAAGGCTACGGAAGAGGAGTTGGAGAATTGTGTGGATGATGGCATTGTCGGCCGATATGCCGGAAATATTGAAGTTGTGGGATAAGGTAAATAAAGTTGAAAAATGTTGTGCTTTAGCGAATAGATGAGATTTGACAAACCGTTAGAAAACAGATTATCCTGTTTAAAAAGGAGGTTGATGATGAAAACATTAAATACAGGAGACAAGGCACCCCGTTTTGATCTTGAAGATCAGAATGGTCAGAATGTAAGGCTTTCCGATTTTGCCGGAAAGAAACTGTTTCTATATTTCTTCCCCAAAGCCAATACTTCCGGCTGAGCCACCCAGGCAGAAAATGTGCGGGACGCACTGGAAGAACTAAAAGGCAAAAACATAACCGTCATAGGAATTAGTCCGGATACCCCTGAAACACAGAAAAAATTTGATGACAAGCACAATCTGGGCTTTTCTTTGCTCTCCGATCCGGATCATAAAATTGCAGAGGCTTTTGGCGTTTGGGGTGAGAAAGAGATGTACGGTAAAACCTTTATGGGAATCATTCGTTCATCTTTTCTCATTGATGAAAATGGAAACGTCGAAAATGCCTGGTACAAGATCAGCCCCAAAAATACGGTTCCCGAGCTGATGAAGGTGCTGGATTAAAATGACGCATTACGAAGACATCAAAAAACATATACGAGAACTTTTCATTAACCAAAAATTGGCCGTATTATCCACTCACCATTCCGGACAACCCTACGCCAGTTTGATTGCATTTGTAGGCAAAGAAGACCTTAGAGAAATATTTTTTGTAACCCCGAGAACGACGCGAAAATTTGAAAATCTATCGACGGATTCAAGAGTCGCGGTACTAATCAACAGCAGCATCAATGTAGACACTGATTTTCATGAGGCTGTCTCCGTGACGGCCCTGGGCAATGCCAAAGAAATCAATGGTGCTGAAAAAGATGAAATTCTTGGTCTTTACTTAACCAAACACCCCTATCTGGAAGCATTTGCAACATCGCCAACATGTGCCCTCATAGGTGTTAAGATAACATCTTATGTGCTGGTGAAAAATTTTCAACATGTCATGGAGTTAAGCATCGACCAATGAAGTGGATCTTATCACCCTTGGAAATCAGGCCAGATCATCGTAACCGCATTGGCGGAAAAGCATATACCCTCTCCCTCATGGCCCGAGAGGGATTTAAGATTCCTGAGACTTTATTTCTGACCGTTGATGCATACAACGCGTTTGTGAATGGTGCCGGACTTCGAGAACGCATACTTCTTGAGTTAAATCGTAAGAAATTTAAAGACATGCGATGGGAAGAGATCTGGGACTGTGCCACCCGCATTCGCAATATATTCTTGAAAAAGCAGATCCCCGATCCGCTCAAATCATATTTAACCGAGAAAATTCAATCCCACTTTAGCGGTAAGACCCTTGCCATCCGATCATCGGCACCGGACGAGGATGCTTCAGGTTCCTCTTTCGCGGGCCTACATGAATCGTTTATCAACGTTCGGGGAACATCATCGATCATCGATCATATTCGATTGGTCTGGGCGTCATTGTGGTCTGACGCTGCACTCCTTTATCGACAGGAAATCGGATTGGACGTTGACAAGAGTGAAATGGCCGTTGTGCTTCAGGAAACGGTGACAGGGAATCGATCCGGTGTGGTTTTCAGCCAGAACCCCAATGATGAGACCCAGGTCATTATTGAATCTGTTTACGGGCTGAACCAGGGACTTGTGGATGGCCGGGTAGAACCGGATCGCTGGGTTCTGGATCGCGACAAAAAAACAGTGTTGTCCCACAAACCGGTCCAAAGGGAACATTGGATGATTCCATCAGAACACGGCGTAGAGATGGCAGCCTTGCCCGAAGATTTGTCCAGGCGATCCCCTCTGAGCAGCCAGGAAGCACTTGACATATGCGAATTGGCATACCGGGCGGAAGCGTTATTTAAAGCCCCGCAGGATGTTGAATGGACCATTAAAAATGATACGCTGTACCTCCTCCAATCTCGCCCCATAACAACCCTGTCGCCCAGTGAAACACAAGATAAACGTGCCTGGTATCTCAGCCTTCACCGAAGCGTTGAAAATCTAAAAGCGCTTCGTACGACCATTGAAGAAACGCTGATTCCTGAAATGGCAAAAACAGCCAAAGATCTGGCGGAACAAGATATTACGGTTTTATCCGATCGAGAATTGGCGGGTGAGGTCAGACGGCGCTGGAAGATTAACCAACACTGGGTCAACACATATTGGGAAGAATTTATTCCGTATGCCCATGGGGTTCGCCTTTTCGGCCAGTACTATAATGATGCCATGCGGCCGGATGATCCGTATGAGTTCATGAATCTTCTTACCCAAACCAAAATGGTGAGCCTTGAAAGAAACCGGCTGATGGAAGATTTGACATCCATGGTTCGCCGAGATCGTCAACTTTTTGAACGTTTAAAGGCCGGGGAACCGTTGGATCTCGATTCGGAATTCGGAGAAAAGGTGAATCAGTTCATCGAAAAATTTGGGGATCTGTCCTGTGCAGTCACCGGGGGCACAGAATGTGCCACCGATACACGGCCGCTTTTTAAACTGCTGTTGGAGATGGCGGTCAACCCGTCTTCATTGGCATCTCGTAAAAAGCCGAAAGACGCCCGGACACAGGAGAAAAATTTCCTAAATTGTTTCGAAGGGTCCAAGCGGAAAGAAGCCGTGGACTTATTGGATCTTGCAAGAAGCAGCTATCGACTGCGCGACGATGATAATATTTATCTGGGAAGAATTGAAGCACAGCTGTTAAGTGCCGTGAAGGAGGCAAAATCCCGTGTTGAAAGTTTTGAACGCCGGGGAACACACAAATCCGAACTCGACGATCTCAAATCGGTAATTCAGGATTTTGATTATGGCACTGATCATCGAAAAGTATCGGTACAAAAGAACGAATATGGGGGTATGGTAAATCCAAGACAGCTTGTGGGTCAGCCTGCCGGACCAGGATTGTCCAGAGGTAAAGCCCGGGTTATCCGTCAGCATTTGGATCTGCAGGATTTCAAACACTCTGAAATCCTTATCTGTGATGCAGTGGATCCGAATATGACATTTGTGATACCGTTGGCTGCAGGTGTCATTGAACGCCGGGGCGGAATGCTGATTCACGGGGCCATTATCGCCAGGGAATACGGATTACCGTGCGTCACGGGCATACCGGATGCAACTTCTTTGATTCATACCGGCGATGACATTACGGTGGATGGTTATCTGGGGATTGTTACCATTTCACAAAAAGACCGTTGAAAAACGCCCCTTATTGCCCAATACCATCGCCCCCGATAATCGGGATCTAAACTACGTTCCGACAGGCTAAAATCTTAGTCCTCGAAATACTTAATGTATGTCTGCCTGCCCCGTAGGTCCGGCAGATCGTACTGGGGTGGATAAAATTTTTGCCTTCCTTGATATTGAGCAAAATTAAGCATTTTTCAGAGGTCTTTCATAGAAATAAAATGTGATTCTTCCAAGCCGTCCAAAAGTAGAAATGAGTTTATTTTTATACGAATAAGTTCTGCTTCCGGATGGTGTATGAATGCTTTCATAGGGGGAAAGGATTCTAGCATTCTGCCTCGAATCTTTTGTTTTTTGTTCTCATCGGTTAGGGATGTAAAAACACCGTCAATGGTCAACGCCTGAGCGTTGGATCTTGGTTGCGTTTCCCGGGAATCGATCAGAAGACTTACGCACGGATTTCTTTGCAAGTTTTTAAATTTGGTTGTATTTTTGTGTGTCACCATGTAAATTTCTTCACAGGTTGCATCGGTGATATACGCCATGAGTGAACAATACGGCTTATGATCCGAAACCGTTGCCAGAACACAAATATTCTTTTTTATGACAAAGTTTTTCATTTTTTCAAGCATTATGAAACGTCCTTTGATTAATCTGTTCGCTGAGATTTTCATTTGGATTATAAACATTTTTAAGGTGAAAGTAAAAGCGAAAGTTCAAAAGCGTTTTTGTGCATTGAAGCAGGAAATGACTGCATAAAAAATCGATGGATAATCATCAAGGATCATGAGGTAAGCCATGAACGAAAAAATAAAGCTTGGTATCAGCGCGTGTTTAATGGGCGAACTGGTCCGCTGGAACGGGGGACATGCAAGGGACCGATACCTGACTGACATACTGGGTCAATACGTGGAATATGTTCCGGTGTGCCCTGAAGTGGAATGCGGGATGGGCGTTCCCCGGGAGACCTTGCGTCTTGTGGGCCATCCGGACAACCCGAATCTGGTCACTTCTAAAACAAATATCGACCATACTCTCAGGATGACCGAATGGGCACGCAAAAGAGTTGAAGAACTGGAAAAAGAAAACCTGTGTGGATTTGTTTTCAAAAAAAACTCTCCAAGCAGCGGGCTGTTTAGAGTGCCGGTAAAAAATTTCAAAGGAATGCCCCAGAAAAAAGGGCAGGGCATATTTGCCCGTGTGTTTACGAAGCACTTTCCTTTGGTTCCGGTGGAAGAAGAAGGCCGACTGCATGATTCCAAACTCAGAGAGACCTTTATTGAGCAGATTTTTACCTTGATGCGATGGCGGGAAACGCTATCTAAAAAGAAAAGTATGGGGAACCTGATCGATTTTCATGCCCGGCACAAGCTGCTGATTATGTCACACAGTCCCAACCATTCACGGATGATGGGTAAGCTGGTTGCCGGGGGTAAAATCCTTCCCTTGAAAGATTTGTTTACCCAATACGAGACCCTGTTGATGTGGGCGTTGAGCCTGAAAACTACTCTAAAGAAGAATGTCAATGTGCTGCAACATATTATGGGATACTTTAAAAAGCAGTTATCTACGGATGAAAAGCAGGAGCTGCTTGAAATTATCGAACAGTATAGACAGGAATATGTTCCCTTGATCGTACCGGTGACCCTGCTCAATCATTACGTGCGAAAACACAAACAACCGTATCTGGCGCAACAGGTCTATTTAAATCCGCATCCTATTGCACTGAAGTTGCGCAATCATGCTTGAAACCAAGAAGAGGTGTCATTGAAAAATTCCAAACCGATTCTGGTTGCCGGGGCAACCGGCTATGTGGGCGGACGGTTGATTCCAGCTCTGCTTGAAGCAGGTTACACCGTGCGTGCTATGGGCAGGTCCCTTGAGAAATTGGCCTGTCGTCCATGGGGACATCATCCAAAAGTGGAACTGGTCAAAGGAGATGTTCTTGATGTGGAATCTCTGAAAAAGGCCCTGTCAGGGTGTGGGGCGGCATATTATCTGGTCCATTCCATGATCGCCCAGAAACAAAATTTTGTTGAAGCCGACCGCAGGGCTGCTCAAAATATGGTATTGGCATCGGAATCCACCGGTATCGAACGGATGATTTATCTTGGGGGTCTTGCAGAGAAAAAAAACGGCTCCTTAAGCAAGCATCTTCGTTCTCGAATTGAAGTGGCAGACCTTCTTCAATCCGGCAGAGTGCCGGTGACCGATTTGCGGGCGCCCATGATTTTGGGATCCGGCAGTGCATCCTTTGAAATTTTACGGTACCTTGTGGAGCGATTGCCCATCATGATTACGCCACGCTGGGTGAGATCGCTGAACCAGCCGATTGCCATTCGAAATGTCATCCAATATCTGGTTGGATGTCTCGAACACGATGAAACCATCGGCCAAACCTATGATATCGGCGGGCCGGATGTGCTGGCCTACCGGGATTTGCTGGATATTTATGCTCAGGAAGCAAAATTGCCCAAACGATGGATCTTTCCGGTTCCCGTGCTTACGCCCACCCTCAGTGCCTACTGGATACATCTCATCAGCCCCGTACCCCATTCCATTGCGTTTCCCTTAACCGAAGGGTTGAGCAGCGATGCCGTATGTTCAGACAAACGTATTCTATCGATCGTCCCCCAAAAACTTATCTCTCCTCGAGAAGCGATTCGAACGGCCCTGGATAAAATCATCCAGGAACAGGTGGACACCTGCTGGGCCGATGCCGGAGAAATCATAACGCCCGAATGGGCTCATTGCGGGGATGCGGATTGGGCCGGCGGCACCATCATGCAATGCGGGTATCGGGTTCGAATAAAAGCCACTCCGGATGAGGTCTGGTTGCCCGTTAGCAGGATCGGCGGCAATACAGGCTGGTATTATGCCGACAGCTTGTGGTGGTTGCGCGGTCTGATGGATCGATGGTTCGGCGGTGTTGGATTACGTCGGGGGCGGCGTCACTCAACCGAACTTCGGGTTGGAGACGCCCTGGATTTCTGGCGAGTACTGGAGGTAGAGACGAAGGAGCGGCTGTTGTTGCTGGCTGAAATGAAGGTCCCCGGCGAAGCCTTGCTTGAATTTAAAATTCATCCAGTCGGGAATCAGTACACGGATCTGGAGATGCTGTCCCGTTTTTTGCCCAAGGGGCTCTGGGGGATGCTCTACTGGTACACGCTCTATCCGTTTCATGAAAGAATTTTTTTTGGAATGCTTAAAGCAATTGCCAAGGTCATTGAAAAACCCATTGTATCCGACCCTGAGCGTTTTACGCCAAGACTCCACGGTTCGTGTGTGTTGCCGTCAGAATAAATATGTCCGATCCATAAATGGTCTTTTTCCCGCTGGACTTCGTTCTCCGCGGGTTTCCGGTTGCGGAGTACGTATTGTACGCCTCACCGAAAACCCTTGTGCGGCCTTGCCCAGCGGGAAAAATCCTCATTTATGGATCGGACACTTAAACGTGTCTTCACCTATCGTGGATGGACACTATTTTAGAATAAACGCTTTAAAAGAAGATCATTCATTCCACTTCACTGACGAATATGGTTTTACAGTAAAACCACTTCAATAAATCATGTTATTGATATGGACGAAAAGGAGCGGTATATGAAGAAAACAGCATGTCTGGTTATTGTCTGTTTTTGTATGTGGGTTCCAAATATCGCCATGGCCGCCGATGTGCCGGTGAGTGACGCCACGTCCGGGTGCATAGAGTGTCATTCCACGGTGCATCCGGGCATTGTGGAGAGTTGGCAGAAAAGCCGGCACGCTCAAGTGACGTCCCAAACGGCAATGGCGGTGAAGGGTCTGGCGCGTAAAGTGTCAAGCAAGCAGGTACCGGAGAACCTGTTAACCGTGGCCGTGGGATGTGCTGAATGCCATACACAGAGATCCAAGGCCCACGCAGATACTTTTGAGCACAACGGACATGACGTTCATGTAGTGGTCAGTCCCCAGGATTGCGCCACATGCCATGCTCAGGAAGCGAATCAATACTCGAAAAACATCATGGCCCATGCCTTTAATAATCTGGCCGCCAATCCTGTTTATCAACTGCTGCAGAACAGTATCCTTGGAACCACAGAGCCCGCCGATGAAAAAAAAGGTAGCATTACTATTAAACCCCCGAATGATGCCACTAAGGCTGAAGCCTGTTATTACTGTCACGGCACCAAATTGTCGGTTAAGGGATATGAAACCCGGGATACGGAGGTTGCAGGTGAATTGGAGTTTCCCATTATTGAAGGGTGGCCCAATCAGGGTGTCGGCCGGATCAATCTGGACGGCACGCGGGGTTCGTGTTCGGCCTGTCACACGCGCCACACATTTTCAATAAAAATGGCCAGAAAACCTCACACGTGCAAGGAATGTCATACCGGTCCCGATGTGCCGGCGTTTAAGGTCTATTCGGCCAGCAAACACGGTAATATTTTTTCCAGCATGGGTGCGTCGTGGAATTTTGACGCTGTGCCCTGGACCGTCGGTAAAGACTTCACCGCCCCGACCTGTGCCACCTGTCATGTGAGTTTGTTGATCAACACCGATGGAGAAGTGGTGGCTGAACGCACTCATCAGATGAACAGCCGGATACCATGGCGAATTTTTGGCCTGATTTATGCCCATCCCCATCCAAAAGAACCGGATACCACCAAAATTCGGAACAAAGATGGGCAGCCCCTGCCAACTGCATTTGACGGCGAATTTGCCTCAAAATATCTTGTCACGGATAAAGAGATGAATGTTCGTAAGGAAAACATGCAGGCCGTTTGCTTGAGCTGCCATGCCACGACCTGGGTCAACGGGCAGTGGGACCGCTTTGAAAACACCATTCGCGAGACCAACGCAAAGACATTGAGTGCAACCAAAATCATGGATGAAATATGGCGTCTGAACCTTGCCGATTTCAAATGGAACGATAAAGGGCCGGAGGGCAATCCTTTTGACGAGGCCATCGAGAGAAAATGGAGCAATGCCTGGCTGATCTATGGCAATCACATCCGCTTTGCATCTGCCATGGGATGCGGTGGCGATTACGGGGTGTTTGCCCAAGGGCGCTATGATCTGTCCAAAACCTTCATGGAAATGTCGGATTGGCTTAAAACAAGAAAACGGATGTTTCCCGAAAAAGTTCAACCCTAATTGATCGTAAACAAAATTGGTAAAATATTTTAAGTGGTTAATATATTATATATTTTAGTAGATTCGGATGCATTTTCATAAACAAATATTATGCCCGTCCGGAAAACTATCCGGCCGGGCATAATACTATTTTATCTTATCTGTGTTTGTTCAACCGTCTTGCGGACCATTTTCCCGACAACCGTATTTTTATCAAACTTGTAATGATGATTATCAGGACTAAATCTGTTTAATGTTATCCTTTAGCTGGGCAATTTCCAGACCCAGACTGACACACTGTTTTCCTTCCATACACAAATCGGCGTCTTCGTCTTCAAGAAAGTGTTTTAACTTGATATGGTCCTTTTTTAGATTTACCGTCCATGATTTTTGATCTTCATCATAATTGACGTCAACATCGATTCCACACTCACCGACGTCCGGATACAACTCTCTGATTTTGTCACACAATGCTTTTTTATCATACATGGGCGAAACCTCCTTTTTTAATAATTTCAATATTCACTTTTACTTTACAATTTATTCATATCTTTAGTGTAATGCAACTCAAAAATAAGCCAATTTTTTTTATTTTTCCTTTACTTTGAGAATTTCATCAAGCTTAGATTTGATGGTGTCCACCTGGGTATCGGACAGTAAAAAAGGGGATTCATTTTCCGAGGAGATTGCCGAATAATTTTTTGCATTTTTGTCTTTTTTGGCAAATACCAACAGTGAATATTCCTTTTCACCGTTGAGGGTAACGGTATAGATCGGATTTTTAAAATCTTCTTTTTTTAAGTCGTCTAAATATCTTTCACACTCCAGACTGTTCAGAAAACTCAATAGAGAGCTAATCTTGGATGGGGCCATTTCATGGTCTTTTGTATCCTTCCACACAGTTTTGGTTTTTGCTTCTTTAGAGGCCTTGGCGGAGGGCTCATCCTTTTTTACAGGAAGGGTTTCAGGGATCTCTTTTCGAGAAAGAGAGATGGTTTCTTTCTCGTGGGTAAGCTTAATTTCTTGAATGGTATTTTGTGAATATGACAGCACGGTCTTATCTCGAAAATCGTCAACGGATCGATCAAAATTTCGCCTGAAATCTCCCCGGGCATGGTACACGTTGGGATCGTCCGGCAGTTTAACAAAGGTGTGCTTAAAAGTTGGTGCTGCCTTGCCGATATCAAATTCCCGGAGCAGGGTTTTGCCCTGCCAGGCTTTCACATGGATATTTTTATCGTTTTTCAAATCATAACGGACATAATTTTTTGATTCCGATATTAGGGCTGTCAATTTTAATTTTTCAACAGCATTCAGTATATTTTCAACTTTTGTTGAATCAGCCCGGTACCCCTTTGGTTCAATGTGCCATGTGTTGTCTTTTTTGTTAAAAATAATGGAATTGCCTTCAGTTGTGATTTCAAGTTTTGAGATATGTTTCCCGGAAACTTCGGAAAGTTCCGGAAGCTGATAATTTGTTCTGTTTGACCGATGCAAGGCAAGATACAGGATCAGTGCAACCAGAATGGCTGCCAGAATGAAATATTCTTTTTTCAGCTTCATATTCACCTCTTTTAATATACGTTCAAAGTTCAAAGGTTTCCGGTTCAAGGTTGATGGAAGGCTGCGTAGTAGATTTAACCCTGAACTCTGATCCCGTGAACGGTTACACTTTACTTTTGAAACATCATCTGTATTTGTTTTTTTCTGGAATGGCGCCGCAGCCATACGATGAGGCCCAGAAAAACCATTAATACCGGCAGTCCGGCGATATTAAAACTCTTGACAAAAGTTTTTGTCAGAGATCCGGTATCGTTCAGGGGATTAAAACTAAGTACCTTGCTTCTCATGGTGGCAATATTTTCTCGATGGCTCAGTTCGTCTATCATGTTCAAAATAAGCATGTCATTGGGGCTGTTACCTTCAGGGTCCAGAACATTGTTTTTTAGCATTTCCGCCGATGCCATCAAGAAGATTTTGGCGGACTTTCCTTTGGATATGGTTTCGCCCTGGCTTTTTATTTTCGACATGTCGACCTTGGACTTGTTCTCTGACGGTTCAGACGTGCTTTCTTTTTTATCCTTTGTCTCTGTATTTTCATCCTGTGATTTTTTTTCCGGGATGGGTTTGCCGGCAAAATAACTGGGAAACTCCCCTTCAACGATGTATGCCAATGGAAAACTCTGCTTTTCATCGTCCGAGGGGGGCGGTGAAAGAAACATGGGATTTAGACTGATGTTTTTGCGTATCTCCCATGATTTTTCAGAAGATGTAAAGAGCTTGACGGCTTTGAGGTTATTTTTAGAAATCTGTGCATCGTCCAGTTCCAGAGGGGATATTTTGACCGCAACCAGTCCCTTGATACCACGCATAAAATTTAGATCATGGTTGATATTTTTGTTTTTGATGATGGGGGCAAAGTATATGGGTCTTTCACCCCCCCCCATGTTGCGGGAAAGCCTTTGTTTGTGACTATTTTCATCAAGCACATATGATTTTTTAATATGGATGCCATAATGCGACAGCAATTTGTCAATCCCGGTATCCAGCGGCACATAGGTGGGTCCCCGATTAAATCCGGAACGCTGCTGATCATTGGGGTTGACTTCTTTGAAAGCATCAATAAGCAGTGCAAGATTGGTTCCTTTCATCAAGGCCTGATCGATCTGATAAAGCTCATCATCGGAAAAATTTTCAGTTGGCCGCGCGATCACCAGACAATTGAGGCTATCGGGAATGGACTGATCTTTCAGGTTGATAGGTTTCAAACTGTAAGTTTTTGATATCAGGCTTGAAAAAGTAGATATTGCCTCCGGATTTTGTTGCCCCATGGCTGAGAAACTCGGAATACTCAGCGTGCCGTGTCCCGCCAGATACCCAAGATCCTGGTTGATATCCACCAGGGTCTCCAAGTTGTCGTTGACGATGTCTTCCAATTTATCAACATCCACCAGATCGTACTGGGTTCCGATGATGGGTAGCCGGAGCACCTTTAACAGAGGTATCTTTCTGACTTTTTCCCCGTATTCCATTACAAGACCGATCATTCCTTTTCCGGCCGAGATGTTGCCGTCGGATAGATCCGGCCATTGAAGTTGCATCAAATCGTATGGTTTCCATAACGGTTCCTCTGACGGTTCCTCAGAGGGGTCGATGTAAGTATATTCCAGTTTTCCAAAGTTTTTGATATTGAGGCGTTCAATGATCTCTTTTAATTTTACCGGATATTCAGGAATTTGGTTAAGGCCCATTAAAGGCGCGACGGATTTTAGTGAAGAAGACAGAAACAGTTTGACCTTTATTTTATCCTTCAAGCCCAGTAATGCGCTGATTTTATTGTTCAGCTTCTGTATCGTAGTTGTCAATTTATACTCTACCCCATTGATGGAAGTAATGGTGGGAATCCGCTCAACCATATCGCCGTGAATCAATACAAGCCCCATGTAGGCTTTTTTGAATTTTACCTCATCTTCTTCATAAACTTGAATCTGAACCGGGTGTATACCGTAATTATTCGCCAGGTTCTGATTTTCTCGCGTCAAAGGGTTGATCCCTTCGGCTTCGGGGCTGACATCATAGAATTTGTAGTTAAAATATGAATTGGCATGGATGGCATATTCCTCTAAAAGATCGTGTAAATATCGTTCTGTATTGTTGTGCGGCGCGGGCAGGTTTTTTGTAAAAAAGACGTTGATGGTCAATGGTTCGGAAAGGGTGGACACCACCTCTTTGCTGGCCTCGGATATTGAATAAATGCTGTTTTCGGTAAGATCGATTCTGAAAAAGAGTGTCATCCCCGCCACATTGATGAGGACAATGATGACCAGATAAATAGATAGTTTGATATATTTTGAAAATCGTTTTTGAATGCCCATTTTAAGCTCCTTAATTTTTTCCCCGCATGGCCAGGTAAGTGCTGTAAAGTCCGATGAACACGACACTTAAAAAATAGATGATATCTCTCGAATCAATAATTCCTTTGGAGATGTTCTTGAAATGAAAATCGGCGCCGAGATAACCGATGACACCGAGCAGTGCGCGGGGAAAGAAGAAAAGCATTTTGTCGATCAACGTGAGGGTAAAGCAGATGGTCATGCCGACGATAAATGCGATGATCTGGTTGCGTGTCAACGATGAGGCAAACAAACCCACTGCAACAAACGCTGCACCCAGTAAAACAGCACCTAAGTAGCCGCCGGCCACAGGCCCCCAGTCGAGCTGGCCCATAAAGGCGATACATATCGGATAGGCAAGGGTCGGGATCAGAGCGATAGCTACGAATAGAACACCGGCTAAAAATTTACCTAAAAGGATATCCGCAAATGTTACCGGAAGGGTAAGAAGCATTTCATAGGAACCCACATTCAGCTCCTCGGAAAAGAGTCTCATGGTCACCGCCGGAATCAGAAAGGAAAATGTAATGGGAAGCAGATTAAAAAAATTTCTCAGATCTGCCTGGTTGTAATAGAAAAATGTCGTAAAAAAGAACCACCCTGTCACCAGTAAAAAAATAGAGATGACGATATAGGCGATGGGAGATATGAAATAGTCTTTAAATTCCTTTTTACAGATACGGATCGCCTGTTGCATGTCAGTCCTCCTTGGTCAGCTCGCGGAATACGGTTTCTAATGTTTTGGTTTCCTGGTGAAACTCAATGAGAACCCAGGATGTCTGTTTGATGGTTTGATAAATGGTTTCTCTCAAATCCACCGGTGATTCACACGTAAGCCGTATGCTAAGGTTGCCGTTTTGTGCTTCTTGGATTTTTTGGATTTTTTCGACACCCTCGATCCTGCTGAATTGTTCGTTCACATCTTGAAAATCGGCGTTCAGCAGGTCTAAATGGATGAAATATTTTTGACCGGCAGACTGTTTGATATTTTCCATAATATCGTCTGCAACGATCTTGCCCTTATTGATGATTACGACTCGATCACAGGTGGCTTCCACTTCACTCAAGATGTGAGTGGATAGAATGACGGTTTTTTCTTTTCCGATTTTTCGAATGATGTTCCGTATTTCTACAATCTGATTCGGGTCCAAACCTGATGTGGGCTCATCCAGTATCAAAATTTCCGGATCGGTCATCATGGCGTGGGCCAGTCCCACACGCTGATTCAACCCTTTGGAGAGTTCATTGATACTCCGATGCATAATTTCATCCAATCCGCATAAATTAACCAGTTGTCGGATCCTGGAGATTCTTTGGTTTTTGTCCATTCCCCGAATTCCGGCAACATAGTCTAAATAATCAAAAACCAGCATACTGTGGTATAATGGCGCCGATTCCGGCAAATACCCTATCAACTTTTTGATTTCTAAAAGATGTTCATCCAACAAGTAGTCCTTGATGCGAATGGTCCCGGAACTGGGCATAAAATAGCCTGTCAGCATCCGCAAAGTCGTGGTTTTACCTGCGCCGTTGGGCCCTAAAAGACCGATAATTTCCCCTTTTTTGATGTCGAAACTGATTTGATCCACGGCGCAGAAATCATTGTAATATTTTGTAAGATTTTCAACATGGATCATGATTTTTCCTTTCTCTTTGACGCTCAGACAAAAAATTATTTTTTCAATATCTGTCTTTTAGAAACATTTATCGAGTTCATCAACCTAAAACTTTGTTTTTTTTGATTTGGCAAATTTCAAATGATACTCTGAACCAGCCAAAACAGCGCCATTCCAACGACAACTGTACCGCCCAGTGATTTCGTTTTAAGCGCAAAAATAAAAGTCGGTATTGCCACCCAAAGCTCGGGTTGCCAGAGGGACATATGGCGGGGCATGCCGTTGGTGACCAATTCCGGCACAAGTAGCGCACTGAGAATCGCCGCTGGAATCAGATCGAGCCAATCGATCAACCATTGGGGGAGGTTGCGCCGGGACAGTAACACCAGCGGGAACCAGCGCGGGACATAGGTCACCAGGCCCATACCCAGGATGACCCATACAACCTCCCGATGAATTATCGTAACATCCATTTTTTTATACCGAGTACTATCGTCGCTGCAAATATTGAAGCCAGTACAATGTATGAACTGCCGGGAGTGATCAGAGACAGAATTACCGCCACAACGCCTGCGATGACCGCGGTGATTACATAAAGACGTCCTCTTAGCTGAAAAATCAAAAGACAGATAAACATTGCCGTTAGCGCGTAATCGATACCGAACGCACCTTCGTGGATGAATTGGCCGCTGTAACCGCCAATAACGCTGCTGACGATCCATGTAATATTTGCCGTGTGATTCACCACCAGCGCCTGATTCAGGCCCCAGATTTTCTGGCTGAACCGGGTGTGGTTGACGGCAAAACTTTCATCGGTGACACCATAGGCAAATAGGGACAGTTTCTTTCGGGTTGCGTTACCCATAAATACCGACAGAGACGAACTCATCAGTAAATGCCTTAGATTGACTGCAAATGTTGTAATAATAATTGAAACGGCACCCGCACCGGTGGAAAGCATGGATACGGCAATAAACTGTGAACTGCCGGCAAAAACCAAAATTGACATCAGCATGATTTCTATGGGATGAAGCCCGGCCTTTTGGGCCAGTACCCCGAAGGCAAGCCCGATGGGAATATACCCAAGGCAAATGGGCCAGGCCGCCGACAGACCTTGTAAGATTGACGTCTTGAAATCATGTTTTTTTGGGGGAGAAACAGAATCGGACATTTCCTTGTCACATACCTTATAACTGTTTAAATTTGAATAAGCTGCAAATTTTTCATAAAAACTTGGGGTAAGTTCAAAACCGAATATATTTCATTGGCAAATTTGTTTTGTCAATTGTTTTTTGCCCGAATTCGAAAATCCAAACCATGTTTCGTTTTTTTAGAAAATAGAAAATAGGAAATAGGAATTAGAAAACAGATAACCGCAAGTGGACACAAATGAGCATAAATATTATTATTTTTATTTGTGCTTGTCCGTGGTTTCCCTTATCCTCTTTTCTCTTTCCTATTTCTGGCTTAAAGGTTTTGTTCAATGAGTATTGGGATTTAAATGCTTTTGACCTGTAACTCATGTAATGCATGAAAATAGTAGGTATTGAAATCAAAGCAATGTTTGACAAACAGGATCTGTTTATTATTTTTATACATAAGAGACGAAATTCGGAGGACCTCATATGTTGTGATTTCCATGAATTCTAAAATAAATTGAACTAAACACCATCAAGTTTGATCATAAAAGGAAGACAATATGAAAACTGACACCGATAATAAAACTGATGCGATTGACCTCAGATGCCCGGAATGTCGCGCACAGTTAAAGGAACGGAGATCGCGCACACCCGATAAATGCGAGATGATTTGCGGTGGGTGCGGACAAAGTTTTGATGTGTGTGACCTTGAAACGCTGGATGCACTGAAAAAGCAGTCTTAAATAGAATTATTCCAGAAGTTCCTTAATGGTTTTTAGAAGTTCGGGCAGTTCAATGGGCTTGGTTAATGTTCGCTGTGCCCCGAACATTTTGGCCAAATGTAAATAATCCTGTGGCCCTAATCGTCCACCCCCTGAAATGGCGATGATTTTAATGTCCGGAAAGTCTTTCTTCAACTCCTGGATGGTCTCAATTCCATCTTTTTCAGGCATAATGAGATCTGTGATAATGAGATCCGTGGGATTCTTCCGATAGAGCTTTATCCCCTCTTTGCCGTCAGAAGCTTCGATAACCTCATATCCATTTCGCTCTATCATTTTTCGGAGCATTGTCCGAAACTGATTGTCATCATCTATGATAAGAATATTTGCCATCACTCATTTTTTCCTGTTTCATCGCTTCTGTGCGCATGAAGGTTTTTTTTTGACATATGATTAGATGGGATGTATTTTTATTTGCACAATTATATTAAAGGGTTAATTCCATAATAATAACCATATCAGACTTAGAGTCAAATGTAAAACTCAAGTTTCACACCCTTTAACTCAGATGAAACCTTATCTAATGTCACTTGGACAGGTCTCCATTTCCGGAGGATATACTAAAGGTTTTTCCCCACTCATTTTTGGGGGAAAACCATCTTTGAGCAGAGACTCATATCATATCCTTTCAGATCTTGAGTTAACTCCCTAAAGGCGGTTTCAGGTAAAAGTCCTAAAAAGAGTTGCACGCCTTTTTCGAAAAAACGATCCTTGAGGATAAGAAAATCAAAACGCTCCCAGCGCAAGGGTATAAAATCAAGATCTAACAGACCCGCCACTGCCTGGATTCCGGGACCTGCATCCGCCCTGCCGGACAACACTTCAAGCCCCACATCCAAGTGCCGCTGAAGCTCCAGTTGGTACCCTTTGATCTGGTCTCCTATGATTTCAGCCTTTTTAAGTTCTCCGTCAAAGAGCAACCGGGTTCCGGTGCCCAAAGGGCGATTGACAATCTTTATGCCCGTTTTCCCTAAATCGGCTACTTTTTGAATCCCTTTTGGATTCCCTTTTGCCAGCAAAATTCCCTGCTGCCGCTGACAGAAGTTGACCACCGCCGGCAACTGCTCCAGCTCCTCTCCGGCAAAGCCGAAATTATAGTCCTGCCCGTTTTCCTGAAGCAGATGGCTCGATGCAATATGGCAGAGATCGCGCCGGAGCGCCCGAATCCCTCCCATGCTTCCCAGGTTTCCAAAGACCGCCAAATGCCCGGGATGCAGGCGATTGAACAGGGAAATCGTACGATCAAGAAGGATATCGTTGCTCCCGGTGATGATCAGGAGGCCCTGGTAAGGGGGTAAAGGAACCGTTGCCTTTGGATAGTTGATGGTCTCATTCTCCAGCCACTGTTCCACTAAGTATCGAGGGAAAAGCCACTTTCCCGTTACTTTGGTTGCCGGCAGTCCCTTTTCTGCAACCAGGGTATACACCATTTTTTCGTTTACCCCTAAAAATTGGGCCACCTCTTTTGTCGATAAAAATTTTTTCATTTTGCTTTCTTGAATATTGATTATAACAGTTCAAGTTAGATTTTTTTAGGTATAGTGTCCATGCTGATATCTGTCAATATTTATTAGGCGGTCAATTTAAACTTATATTAACCGATAATAACCGTAATTTGGCATTGTTGTCTCTAGTCTTCCTCAATTTTCTCATCTCACCTCCGGTAAATTTAAGCGGATGGCCGTTATAGAGGTACATCGATCCAAACATTCCTTAGGATTTATGAACCTCATTTCGTGATATCGTCTTACAGGAGCCGGTTCGACACGACTGCGGGTGGTTGAAATGCTGCCTGCGGGATTTCCCGGTCGTCTGATTATCGGAGGTCGACAGGAAACGCTCCAGAATGGACGTCTGAAGTGGAAAGGATTTCTCCAGCAGATGACCTTCGAATCCAGCATTTTGTTTCCTTGCTCAAAACCGGCGTCAAGGTGCATATCATTTTATTTTCCCTTCTGATTGATTTTTCACGAGGAAATCTGTCAATATCCGCCTTTCCCCGACATTCGGTGATAAACAAATAAGCGCAAATCATTAATAAACTCGAATGCTTTATGTTTGACTGTCCGGCATGTCTCTGATATTTAGGCAAAATAAAACGATGGTAGGTACCAAAAATAAAATCAAAATAATGAACTTCAGCATAAAAAAACCAGCCAAAATCATCGGGTGCTTGATTCTAACGGCTCTGATGGTGTTTTCTGTTCCCTGTGACAGCCGACAAAGCCAATCCTCTAAGCCTGTTCTGGAGATGCCTTCACACACTGTAAATAAAAACAGCAACTTCGAGCCGGAGGTGCGGTTGACGGCTGCGGAAGAGGCCTGGCTTAAGGAGCATCCGGATATTGTGATGGGTTATACCGATGCGGCTGAGCCGGAAATCATCGTCAATTCAGATGGGACCTATTC
>CAXMTB010000031.1:0-24919 GCA_964195835.1 uncultured Nitrospinaceae bacterium
CATCAAATGACGGGCTGTCTCCAGTTGGACAGCAACGGCACTGGCGTTATCGTCAGCACCCACGGTTCCGGCCACCGAATCATAATGGGCACCAACAAGATAATATTTCGTGGGGTTTTCGCAAAAAGAAACCTGGGCCACAACATTTGAAACCGTGAAATTCTGATACGGATATGGCTCACAGTGCACCGGGGCACCGATATCCTGGTAGAATTTTTCGATGTAGGCTCTGGTCTTTTCAAGATTATCGGGCAATAAAACACTCCGTTCACCGATGGTGATCGTCAGCGTTTTTACATGATCCTGTAATCGTTGTTTGGTTGTTTGAATATCGATCATCAATATCTCAGCTCTTACGGAGTCGGTGGAGTATATGGAAAAAACCATAAGGCAGATGCAAAAAAAGACAAAGCGTAAATTCATCAAACCGATAATAATTGAAAATCGGTGAAATATCAATTACAATTTATCTTGTTATGGGCAGATGCAATTCCTGCGATAAAAGCGCAAAAAACATATCCAACACCATCGGCTTTTGCGCCGACTGTATCCGGGCGCATTTCGACAATGTCTGGCCGCAAATCAAGGCCGTTCATGATCGCAGCCGCAGGGCCTATGGCCTTCCGGAGAATCCCCCGAATGCAGTAGACGGCGTTACCTGTGGCCTGTGTGTCCATGACTGTAAAATTCCTGAAAACAGCGTTGGCTTTTGTGGACTTCGACGGGTTCAAAACAGCCGAATTTCCGGCGGGAGACCGCATGAGGGGAACCTGTCCTACTATTATGATCCCCTTCCCACCAACTGTGTGGGGGATTTTGTCTGCCCGGGAGGTACGGGCTGCGGATATCCCAGATATGCGGCTACCAATGGCCCTGAATACGGTTATAAGAATTTGGCCGTATTCTATCATGCCTGCGGGTTTAATTGTCTGTACTGTCAAAACTACCATTTTAAGACGAAGACGTTTCACTCTCAAAAGCTTACTGCAAAACAACTCGCTCATGCGGTGGACCAAAAGACCAACTGTATCTGCTATTTTGGCGGTGACCCCACTCCCCAGATTCTCCATGCCATTAAAACATCCAAAATGGCGCTTAAATATGCTGATCATCGCATCCTGCGCATATGCTGGGAGAGCAACGGTTCAATGCAGCGGCCGTTTCTCACCATGATGGCGGATCTGTCTTTAAGATCCGGAGGCTGTATAAAGTTTGATCTAAAGGCCTGGGATGAGGGTATTCATCTTGCTCTTTGCGGCGTGACAAACCAAAAAACTTTGGATAATTTTCGAATATTGGCCAAGTGGACAGATCAAAGACCCGAGCCGCCGTTTCTCATTGCCAGCACGCTGCTTGTTCCCGGGTATGTGGATGAACCCGAAGTCGAAAAAATCGCTGCGTTTATTTCATCCCTCAACCCGGAGATTCCTTACAGTCTGCTGGCGTTTTACCCGCAGTTTTATCTCAACGACCTTTCCACAACGTCCAAATCCCATGCTCTGCGCTGCAAGGCGATCGCTGAAAAGGCCGGTCTGAAAAATGTCCGTATCGGAAATGTGCATTTGCTTAGGGAAGATTATTGACCGAAACTACTCCCGAAATGCCGTAATCGGTTCATGGATCAGATCGTTTTCCCTAAAGCGGGTCGGTCGTAAAGGGTAAATATCTTCGGTTTCGGTTTTGCCGTTTGCGATGAGTTCGGCAACGACCATGCCGGTTGCAGGCGCGTGCTGGAAACCGTGGCCGGAAAAACCGGCAGCGCAGATAAAATTTCGAAGTTCCGGAAATGCACCGATGACCGCATGATGATCCGGCGTCATTTCATAATGCCCCACCCATCCCCGTATAATTTTTGCGTGCTCAAGAGCGGGAATGCGCTGTATCGACTTCTCGGCTGTCCATTCCTCGGCATCGAAATCGACATGTTGGTTGAAGGATTTATTGCCTGTGGGTCCACCCAAAATCAGTCCCCGACCCTCCCGCTTCATGTACCATCCGGAATCGACATCAATCACCATGGGAAAGATATCCGGAATTTCATGAAAGGTATCGGTAAAAAAGAGATGGCGCTTTAAAGGACCTATGGGTAAATCCAGTCCGGCCATGGCGGCCACTCCACCGGCCCAGGGGCCGGCTGCGTTAACAACAATATCCGCTTTGATGTTGTGCCCATCTTTTGTTTGAATGCCAACAGCACTGTTGTTTTTAATCGAGATGCCGGTGACCTGAACTTTTTCCAGGAAAACAGTGCCGCCCTGACGGGCTTTTTTGACATAGGTCTGAAGGATTTCTATAGGACTATAAAAACCGTCTTCTTTGGTATAAGATCCGCCTGAAAGATCATCGACCCGGATAAACGGCCAGCGCCGGGAAACCTCTTGAGGTGAAAGTGATTCAACGGGAACATCCAACACCTTCATCAGACGGGATGTACTTTTGAAAATCTCCCACTGTTTTGGTGTTGTTGCCAGAAACAGGTACCCGTATGGTTTGAAGCCGGGATCAACCCCGAATTCTTCTTTGAACCGTTGATACACTTTCCGTGAAATCAATGAGAACCGGATATTCACGGCAGTAGAAAACTGGGTTCTCAATCCCCCCAGGCAGGCGGAGGTGGCGCCTTGAGAACCGACTTCACCCTGCTCCAGAACGAGCACATCGCTTATCCCCTTTCGGGTCAGGTAATAGGCGATGACGGCACCGATAATGCCGCTGCCGATAATGACGACCTTGGCTTTTTGGGGTAAATCAGGCCTCAAGTTAGGTGTCCCTTGGAACGGCATGCGATTGAAATCCACTCTTCTTTGCCCAGGATTTCAACGCGTTCAAAATCCAGATCTTTCATTTTCTTTAAAACCTCATCCTTATCTGTTTCAAGAATACCGGAACAGACAAAGATGCCGTCTTGAACCAGCACCCTCCTGACATTCTCAAGAAGGATTAAAATCGTTTTGGTTGTTAGATTTGCAGCAACAAGATCAAACTGTTCCGTTATCTGATGGACAAGATCGCCGGCTAAAATTTTAAAACTCGATTCTGATATCCTGTTTTGTATTAAGTTTTTGTAGGCGGTATCCACAGCGACATTATCGTTGTCCGTTCCGTAAACCTTTACTGCGCCAAGCTTTGCGGCGGCAATCATAAGGATCCCCGAACCGGTTCCTATATCTAGAAACACACCGTTTCTTTTCAGATATTTTTCGATCATGGTGATGCACATACAGGTTGTGGGATGGGTGCCGGTCCCAAAGGCCATTCCCGGGTCGATTTCAAGTACGATTTCATCATGCTCTCGAATATATTCCCGCCATGTGGGTTTTACGACGATATTTGCTGTGATTTTTTCAGGCCGAAAATACCTTTTCCATGTTTGAGCCCAATCTTCTTGATTTATATCAGAGTAGATAATTTTGCATTCGATACCGTTTGTTTTTTTGAGCCGCGACAAATTTTCTTCAAAAAATTCCCGCCTTTTTTCTAATTTGTCATCGCAGGGGAGATAACCGATGACCGCATATTCTTCGGGTATGATGGCATCGCTTCCCCAATCTTCTGAAAATTCAATCTCCGGTGTTTCGATAACAACGCCTTTAAGATCAAGGTCGTAGAACAGATTGGATATGAGATCCACAGCCAATTGCTTGTCTTTGAAATCAAAAATGACTTTTGCTTCGATCCATTTCATAAGTTAAAACTTTTCCTTTGGCGGATTAAAGTAACCGTGTTTTACATCCGGAAAAGATTCTTTTACCTGCCGGATGACCCGATGCATTCCCACCGGCGTTCCAAGCTCATCGGCAGCAGACATAAACTTCCAATATCTTAGCGGGTCAAAATTCAGATTTCGCCATTGGATCATATTTATGGGGTACTGGTTAATAAAATTTATCAAAGCTTCCACTTCTTCCGGTGTGTCTGTGAAACCGGGGCAATTGAGATAGTTGATGGATACAAACTTTTTCTTTTTAAGTGCAAGCTCGATACCTTTTATGACATCGACAAATGTATACCCTGAGGGTCGAAAATAGGCATCATAGCAGTTTTTTCTGAGACTGTTGAGACTTATTCGAATGCTGTCGAGACCTGCGGCGAACAACTTTTTCAGAATTTCAGGCTTGCTTCCGTTGGTGTTCATGTTGATGGTGCCTTGCCTGGTTTTGGATCGTATCTCTTTTATAGCGGGTTCGATGACATCGGCGGCCAGCAAAGGATCTCCTTCACATCCCTGACCAAAGCTCACAACGCTTTGCTTAACTCGCTTGATGTGACAAAGCGCGACTTCGGCGATTTCTTTGGAAGTCGGTTTGAAATCGATTCTGTCCTGGCTGTGCGGAATTTCACTGTTTGTTTGTAGCGACAAACAGCCGAGACAGCGTGCATTACAGCGCGGAGAGGTCGGAAGCGGTGCCTCGTATCTTCCCAGAAAGAAATTCTTGGCAGCCGGACAGCCGTATTCCATGGCGCATTTTTCAAGGTGCTTTGCAAGCCGGTTGTCCGGTAGTTCTTTTTGAATTTTTCCGATTCCTGCAACAACATCTTCGGCTTTCATCAGGCGCAAGTCTTGCCGTCTTTCTCTATCCACACGTATGACGGCGGCTCTGAATTTATCATTGTGCCATCCTACGGCACCGTATGAAAACAGGGGAAGAACGCCGGCATTTTTATTTTCTTTAAAAGCACTTACAAAAGAGACGACATATCCGGGGGAATTAAATGCAGCCACCGGAAAGATCGATTCGCCGGGAATGTAAGGATTTTCCGTTAGTATTTCTATCCGGTGATCCTTAATGTTATACAGTAAAGGCTTCCTGTCCGGCATCAACATAAGCTCTCCCCCAAAAGGGATTTGGATGGTGTCATCCAATGTCAAAGGAACTATAGAAGAACCGGCCATTCCCACAGCAGCAAATCCATCAAGATCAAAAATCTCTCCTGCTTTATTGGATACGACTGCTGTAACAAATTTTTTTCTTTTTTGCATGGACGTGTTGCCTCTTAGCAATGTAACATTTTTGCCTTTTGAAAACATCACCGCTTCAGGTATAATTAAATTTTTGCTGAAAGATCACGCCAAAGGCGGATAAAACTCGTGGATAAGGGC
This sequence comes from uncultured Nitrospinaceae bacterium, assembly GCA_964195835.1. Taxonomy (GTDB): domain Bacteria; phylum Desulfobacterota; class Desulfobacteria; order Desulfobacterales; family UBA11574; genus UBA11574. The sequence goes on from CAXMTB010000031.1 coordinate 5,102, forward strand.
TCGTAATGAAAAAACCTGCCCAGGCTATTAATAAAGGTCTTTGCTTTAACAGGGGGCTTCATCCATAAAGTTAAATCACCTACGGTTCTTTCAAAACGATCCCTAATCCACTCAGACAGCTTCCAGCTAAAAAAATTAATCATACCTGAAGCTTCTTTGAAATCGATTTGTTTCAAAGGATTAAATTATTACATTATCAAATTTGGCTGGTTGTGTACATCCGAACTTAAAATTATATAATATTTGCAAAGGAAAAAAGAGTCGATTATCTTGAAATAGATACAACCCTAAATAAGTGGAGGAATAGGCCATGAAAACGTATCGAAAAGAATTGTGGTTTGAAGTGCCGACCCGGCGTGCACTTATCAATATTACGCCTCAAGTGGATGCCTGTCTCAAAGAGAGCGGCATCAGAGAGGGGCTTGTGCTGGTTAATGCCATGCATATTACGGCCTCAGTATTCATAAATGACGATGAATCCGGTCTTCATCATGATTACGAAATCTGGCTTGAAAAACTTGCGCCCCACGAGCCGGTTTCACAGTACAGGCATAATGTGGGAGAGGACAATGCAGATGCGCATATGAAAAGACAGATCATGGGCCGTGAAGTGGTTGTGGCGATCACAGAAGGCCGACTTGACTTTGGAACCTGGGAGCAGATATTTTACGGCGAGTTTGACGGTAGACGACGCAAGCGGGTTCTTGTGAAGATCATTGGAGAATAGCTGTTCCCATGGGTTCCTTTTTTAGACCCTGCCACGACGTCCTATGGGTGTGGTCAGAGTCAACTGGCTCCGCCTGAAGAAACAGGGCAAGAGTTTGAAGTGAACTAAAGCCTGCCCTGGTGCTACTGGATGTTCATTTTTGCCAAGAAAGTATTATTTGCTGTATTTGAGATACGTTGCAGCTGTACTAAAAGCCAGGTCTCGGCCAGAATTCTTTACTCTAAAAACCCTTCTTTAATTGTGATTTCACTTCTGCTTTTGATTTGAGCCAGCAGTGCATCAAAAATGCCGGACTTTTTTTGCGCCAGCAGTCTATTCGTTATTTCTTCTTTTTCTTTGCTAAAATTTTCAGGGTCCGATATTTTTCTATCTTTAAATTGAATAACATAATACCCTTTTGAACCCTTTAGAACGTTTTCCGGCAATTGTTTTTTGTCTGTCAGCTGAAAGGCAACTTCAGCAATATCACGTTCAAAACCGATTTCAGGGATTGAACCATTGCGTTTGAAAAAGCCGGTGGTTTTCGGCGTCAGATTAAATTTTTTGCTTTCAGTATCCATGGTTTTGCCGCTTTTTAATGTAGCTAACAATGTTTCTGAATCCGCTTTTGCTTTTTCGTCCTGTTTTTCTTTAATTAACTCAAGCCGCACCTTTTCCTTGACCTTGTCAAATGCGGGTATCTTGGGTTGAATTTTATCAACAAGCTGAAGGATATAATATCCGTTCTCAAATTCCTGGACATTACTAATCTCCTTGTCTGTAAGATTAAAAGCAACCGATGCAAATTTTGAGGGATTGTTTATCCCTTTAACTGGACCTTTGCTTGAAAAAAAATCTGTGGTTAGAATTTTCATGTTTCGTTCTTTTGCCGCGTTTATTAGGTCCTCTCCTTCAATCGCATCGTCAGAAACCGTCTCTGCTTCATCATACGCGAGGCTTTTGGCCATATCGTCGGTGAGTTTTTTTCGTATGTTCTTTTTGGCGTCCTCAAAAGAAGTGATAGATGCTTCATTTACTTTTTCGACTTTTATAAGATGCCATCCGAATTGGGTGCGAACCGGTTCGCTGATTTCTCCGGCTTTCAATGAAAAGGCCATATCTGCAAAGGGTTTTACCATGGCCTCCTTTTTGAATTTGCCCAGATACCCTCCCTTGTCTCGGGTTGGCCCTTCTGAATACTGTTTGGCCAATTTAGCAAAATCTTTGCCTTCTTTTGCCAATTTCAAAATGTCAAGGGCCCTATCTTTTGTCTTTTTAACTGTCTCCGGATCGGCATCCTGATTAACTTTTAACAGAATATGTCTGGCTTCAACCGTTTTCGGTATTTTGAACGTTTCCAGATTTTCGTCATAATACTCACGAATCTCTTCATCGGACAATGCGACTTTGGATCGAAACGCGTCCGGATTAAAGTTCAGATAACGAACTTTTAGCATGGCGTCCGTTTTATATTTCTCTTTATGATTTTCAAAAAAAGTTTTCATTTCTTCATCAGAAGGATGGATATCTTTATAACGGTTGGGGTCGAAAAATGCGTAATCAATATTGACCGAGGCATTGACCCAATTGTACCATTCTAAAGCTTCCTGGTCTGAAATTTTTGCGCTGCTCGTAATGAGCGTTCGGAGTTTATCAATCAACATCGCATTTTTCTGAGCTGCTTCAAATGTTTCAGGGGTCATTCTCAGACGATCCAGAACATTTCTATAAAGGCTGCTGTCAAACATTCCGGCCCTCTGGAAAGCTGTAATATTTGAAATTACGTCGGTAAGCTCTTTTTCGGAGACTCGAAATTTAAGCCTTTTGGACTCCTGAACCAAAAGTTTATTGTCAATCAGCTGGTTTAAAGCCTGCCGTTTCACCTGAAGCTGTTTGAGCATATCCTCATCGAGATTGTTCCCGAATCTTCTGCGGATTTGTTCAATAAGATTATTGTAGGTCTCTATGTATTCATCCTGTGTAATTTGATCACCATTGACAAGTGCAACCCTGCCGCCTCTCTGTGACCGGAAGCTTCCAACACCCCAGAAGACAAATACAATAACAATGGCGCCCAAAAGGATCTTGATCAGCCAACTCCCAGCCTGTTTTCTCATTAACCTGAGCATATAATTCCTTTCTATCGAGATTGAAAAATCGACCTATACAATGACCGTTACCGGTTTTGCCTGCCGGTCGATCTTAGTGCCAACAGACTCGAAACAAACCGCACACAGATATTCATACTTGTCTCCTTCCGGGAGCACGATCAAAAGACGTTTGCGGACTGGAACGGAACGTTTGCACTTCGGACAGTACAACTCTGTGGCATCAAACTCCTTGAACATTCCATTACTTTTGGTCTGTGGAGTATATGCACCCAGTGGTCCTGTAAAGTTTTTCGGATTCATTGTCTTACCATATTATTAAGGAAATTCTTTTGGGTTAAACATGTTAGAATTTATAAGTTACAGATAATATTTATTATGTATATTTTTGTCAATACTTTCACGCCACAATTTATCCGAAATATTTATTGACATCCTTACCGCCTTTTGTTTAATTTGAATGCACCATTTGGGGCTGTAGCTCAGCTGGGAGAGCGCATGACTGGCAGTCATGAGGTCGACGGTTCGATCCCGTTCAGCTCCACCAAATATTACAAGGGGTTAGCTAAATCAGCAGCCCCTTTTTTGGTGAAATTGTCATGACTGGGTGCAGGGGGGGTAGTTTTAGAGTCTAATAGATCGACTTCCGCTTTATTTATTTCAATTGAGGAATATTGGTCGAATCGCACACTGTTTTTTTATTTGAACCACTGGGCACTTTCAAGGAGTGTGCACTCTTTCACAATTCAAGAATCATGCAAGTATCATGAAACCACAAACCTTGCCATACAGCGCCGTCTCTGATATTGCTCGCGTAACATTTCGTTTTTGCACGTTTAAATGCGTACCCCCCCATTTTTTTAAAAGTAACAAATAATTAGCTTGCTTTCTTCCTAAAAAATGATTAATATGTCCCTAATCAACTAAGTCCTGTTTAATTTTCGGGACAGTTTTCTCTCTGAAGGAACAACCCATTTGTCAAAGTGGCACCCTCCAGTTTGCGAAGTTGAAAATTTTTAAGAAAGGAGGATGTTATAATGACCAATGGAACTGTTAAATGGTTTAACGACCGAAAAGGGTTCGGATTTATTGAGCAGGAAGACGGTCCGGATGTGTTTGTTCATCATTCAGCGATCAATTCAAATGGTTTTAAATCCCTCAATGAAGGCGACCGAGTTTCCTTTGATATAGAGCAAGGACAAAAAGGTCCTGCTGCTGCAAATGTCACTGTGATCTAACCTTATGTTCTAAGTAAAAAGGGCATTCCTTCTAATATTGAGGGGATGCCCTTTTGTTTGGTTTGAATTTATACCTTCCCGATTCTCTATCATCAGACCATAAACCTCAAAAAAATCCGCTCATAGATCCTTATTCTTGTTGTCATTATCAAAAATAACAGCCAAGGAGGTAACAAATTGGCAAGACCAAATCATCAATTTAAGAAACGTCAAAAAGAATTAGCAAGGATGAAAAAGAAAGAACAAAAGAGACAACGCAAACTGGATAAAAACACTATAAAATCAGAAGAGACTCCAGATCAGTCCCAGAATGAAGGAGAGAATCCAAATCTGGCCCAGAATGAAGGAGAGAATCCAAATCTGGCCCAGAATGAAGGAGAGACTCTGTAAGCATAGAAACCCGGATGAAAAGGAGAAAAGATATGCGTCAAAAATATGTGATTTCTCGAGATGGTGACAAAGATAAACTCAAAATCAGGGAATATGCAATCATCGACAAAAATCTGAAAAAAGTGGCGTCTTCAATGCTGCAAAAGGGAAGTTTTTCATTTCTCTGCGAAGAAACCTATGAAAGTGAGATTATCGAGAGTTCCATCTCCAAAGGAATGAACACCTTGGTTGGAATCCTTCGGACCCAGAATATATTTCCTATCGAACCATATGCCAACAAAATCGCCGAATCAGTCATGGGGTTATACAATTCATCCGAAGATAATTCGGTGGAGCTGTTTTTTGACGACGTCGATTTGGTATCTGTTTGATATACTATCGTTATTTAGAAAGCAGATAATTTAAAACATCAAAAACTAACCTCGGACAATTGAAGGAACGTTACTAGAAAAACTGACGCCCACCGAACTGAGATAATGTGCCTGAACACAGCACTTTGGCAGGCGGATAAGGTGCTGCCCTTGGTATGAGTGATGACTTAAAAGAAGGGTTTATTGAGGAGGCAAAAAGATGGAAAACAGATTAGATGATTTATTTCTGCGGTTTCAAACAAAGGGGTTTATGCCCATTGAAATCCCAGGACTCATTAAAGATGTTTTTAATATTTTAGATAATGGTGGATATTGCACTATAACCGCTGTTAACCAAGAGATGGAGGATTTGGGCTGGGGGATAGAAATCATTGATAATGTTACGTACGAATTAGTAAACTCCCTGGTTCAATAAAAAACCGAATAAGTTTTAATAAAGCCCTGCACACGCAAAAAAATGCGCCAGGCCACTGAAATTTATTCGTTTACAAAAATCACCATATTTTCCCATTTTTCATAACCATTCCGAAATCTTTCGACCCAAAAATCCTTATCGCTCTAATGCCCCCGTTGATCCATCCCCCCTCAATACAAACAAAAAATATCCGCTTCTAGGGTGTGCCTGGAATGCATTTGGCCTTGACGATTTCGTATAATTTGTTATGATCCATCAAGTTTAAACCTTTGATTGCAAGACAACCAACTGATTTCATTGTATTCATTGGCCCTTCTGGCAGTCATGAGGTCATCGATTCGTTCCGGTCAGCTCCACCAATAGAAAAAAAGAGGTTGGCTTATGAGGCTGACCTCTTTTATTATTTGCTCATTTTTTTAAAACGCAGATTTCCCTTCTTGTCTTGACATAATAAGCATATTGGCTTAAGAAATTTTTCATTTTATCAATAAAAAATGGTTAAATCATGATGAAAAACAACAATATATGCAATGCATCTTTTTTCATTATTGCCGGAATCGTCATATGCGTCGCTTTTTTGAATAGGCCCGTAGTATCATCAGGTATGGATCAAGTTGAGCAAAACACAAGAATTACAGAAACTAAGTATTCAAAAAAACCCTTTGTCCATCTATATTTTTCCGATAAAGACAATTCGTTTCTCAAAGCTGAAACAAGGGATCTTTTTCATTCAGACAATCCAGCCGAATTTGGCAAAAACATTGTCGAAGCTCTGATAGAAGGCCCCAGAACCGGACTTATGCGGACAATTCCTGCAGATACGACACTTAAGGCATTTTATATTACCCGGGATGGTACAGCTTATGTCGATATGTCTGATACCATTAGAGATGCTCATCCCGGCGGGGTTAAATCGGAACTTTTTACGATATATTCGATGGTCAATTCGCTAACATTGAATATTCCCGAAATCGATGCGGTAAAGATCCTGATCAGCGGAAAAGAAGCGATGACCTTGAACGGTCATATAGATGTGCGTTTTCCGTTTAAAGCCAACATGCTTTTAATACGATGAAAAAAAAGGATAACATTAAAAATATAAGAAATATCGGTATTATCGCTCATATCGATGCCGGAAAGACTACGGTAACAGAGCGGATACTATACTATACCGGCCGTTCTCACAAACTCGGTGAAGTTCATGACGGTGAAGCGATTATGGACTGGATGCCTGATGAACAAGAACGGGGAATTACCATTACCTCCGCTGTTACCACTTGCCACTGGAAAGGAAGTGATGTCCAGATCATAGATACACCGGGACATGTCGACTTTACCATCGAGGTTGAACGTTCTTTGCGGGTACTTGACGGGGCCGTCGGTGTCTTTTGTGCAGTTGGCGGTGTGGAACCTCAGTCGGAAACGGTATGGCGGCAGGCTGACAAGTATCATGTCCCAAAGATGGCCTTTATCAACAAACTTGATCGGATTGGTGCTGATTTCTTTGGTACCATTGAAATGATGAAAAAAAGATTGAATGCCAGTCCGTTGATTTTGCAGCTGCCGGTGGGCTTAGAAGATAATTTTTCAGGCGTTATTGATCTCATTAACATGAAACAAATCATCTGGGAAGATGAAGCCCTAGGAGAAATTTTTACAAAAGAAGATATTCCTCAAAACTTGCTTGGCACAGCAACAGAATATCATGAAAAGCTTATCGAAGCCATCGCTGAAGTTGATGATGATATCATGGAGGACTATTTATCAGAGACACTCGTTACTCCGGAAAGATTGGTTGCCGCTATCAGAAAGGCGACCATAGACCTGAAACTGGTGCCGGTCTTTTGCGGCAGCGCTCTGAGAAATAAAGGAATACAACCGCTTCTTGACGCCGTTGTGGAATTTTTGCCAAGCCCTTTAGATGTACCCCCAATTAAAGGCGTACACCCTGAAACAGGCCAAATTATTGAATGCAGAGCGAATGATGCCGATCCTCTTGCAGCCCTCATATTCAAAGTGTCGATGATAGAGGGTCGTAAACTATCCTATGTCAGAATTTACAGCGGAACCATGAATGCCAAATCCGACACCTACAATCCTTCCCGAAAAAAAATTGAGAAACTTTCACGCATATTAAAAATGCATGCCAACAAGAGAGAACGCATCGATTCCGCCGGCGCCGGCAGCCTGGTCGGGGTTATTGGATTAAAAGAGTCTTCTACGGGAGAGACGCTCTGCTCCATCGACCATCCTGTTTTATTAGAAAAAATAGAGTTTTACGAGCCTGTCATATCTGTGGCTGTAGAGCCTAAAACCCATGCTGACCAGGAAAAACTTGATCAAGTCCTCGAAAAATTTATTGCTGAAGATCCGACACTTAAGCTTCGAAAGGATGAAGACACCGGACAGACAATTTTATCCGGTATGGGAGAACTTCATCTCGAAGTTATCATCAGTCGTATGCAGCGAGAATTCAAGACCAATGTCAATGTGGGAAAACCACAGGTTATGTACAGGGAGACCATTGAAAAAGAAGGGCATGCATCTGCAGTATTTGACAAAGAAGTGGCGGGAAAAAGACATTTTGCCAAAGTAATGTTAAAACTGATACCTTTGGAACGGGGTACTGAGAACAGATTCAGGTCTGAAATTACTGACGAAAAAATACCTGATATGTTCATCCCTGCTATCAAAAAAGGTGTGATGGAATCCCTGGAAAGCGGAGCATTAATGGGGTATCCTGTTGTCGATGTTGAGGCCGTTCTCACCGGAGGGGTATATAAAGAATCTTTGAGCACTGAACTGGCCTACACGGTCAGTGCATCTATGGCTTGTAAAACAGCACTGACGAAAGGTGAATCGTTTCTCCTTGATCCGATTATGAATGTGGAAGTGTTTGTTCCGGAGACTTTCATGGGAGAGGTGATAGGGGATCTCAATTCTCGAAATGGAAAAATTGGATCTATCGAGCACAAAATGGGCGTACAGGTGATAAAGGTTGTGGTTCCACTTGCGCGCATGTTCGGATATTCAACATCATTGCGATCAGCTACACAGGGCAGAGGGACATTCACCATGCAATTTTCTCATTTTGACCGATGCTGAATCCCTCTTCAAACTTTACACTCCGGATTTCTCATACAGTACACGTTTTTTTAAAAAAGATTGTCCATTCCGCTCTCCGAGGCGTAGGCTCTCCGAGCCGGAGGCTGATAAATAAGTTTTTACAATAAAAACTCTCCGACTGCTCAGTTAATTCTTTTGTGCTTTATTGCCGTCATCCTTTTCTGATTCACTCTTTTTCTTTGTGATTTCCTTCAACAATTCCTTTATTTTGGCCTCTTTATATGGTTCGTTGATGTTCTCCAAAGCTTTTTTTAGATGGAAAATGGCATTTTTGAAATCCCTTTTATTTTTGTAATGAAGACCCAGGGAATAATGCGCATCACCTTTTTTCCCAAGTTTCCAATACGTTTCCCCAAGGGTATAAAGCGCACGAGGATAATTTTGTTGTTTTGAGATAAGTTTTTCAAACGTTGCGACTGCATCCACAAGATGGCCAAGTTCTACCTGGGTACGCCCCAGATAAAAAAGTATATCAGGATCATTCGAGTTAATGCCGGCAGCGCCATCCAGAATGCTGAATGCTTGCTGATAATTTCCATCGAGAAAATATAAGCGGCCAAGATCTTTTAAAATATAGGGATCAAATGCCTTTTTCCCCAATGCCGCCTTGAGGTATTTTTCAGCAGCTTTGTGGTCGCCTTTTCTATCCAGGATCAGGCCGTATCCATAATACGCTAAAGGGTCGTCGGGATGATTATGTACATCTGATTTAAACTTTCTTAATGCAACACCCTCATCTCCGTAAATGGCAACGAGCCGTGTATGGGCCCTTTTAAAATAATAGTCATTGATATTGTCCTCGGTTTTTTTGTGTCTCTCAAGCCAGGTATCGATATACGCCATCCGTTCCTCTGAAGCTGGATGGGTGGTCAGATAAGTTGGGATCTGGTTTGAATCGAACCAGCGTTTGCTTCGCATTTTTTCCAGTGTAGATATCAGCCCTTTGCCGTTATATCCAGCTTTTCTCAGCACGTTGAGTCCGATCTGATCCGCTTGTCTTTCGTCTTCACGGCCGTATGCAAGTGCATAGGATTGGCCGGCTGCCATAGAACCAAGGGTGACTGCATTGGCAGCTGCCGAGGCTCCGGCGGTTCCAAGAAGAACGCCGGCGACAATCCCGGCAAGTGTGGCGTAGTTTACTTTTTCAGCCCTATCTATTTTCTGAGAAATATGACGACACATCACATGTGAAATTTCATGGGCCAGTATACATGCCAACTCTTCCTCATTATCCATTGCTTCCAGCAATCCGCTGTATATAAAAATGTGACCTGCGGGTGTGGCAAAAGCATTGTAGGTGTCTTCCTTTATTACATAAAAATGGTAGGAAAAAGGCTGGGGAGGAAGCGCTGAAACGATTTTTTGGCCGATGTCGTTGATATAATTGGTGATAAGCGGGTCTGTGATAACTTCGTAGTTCGATAAAATGAGTTTTATAAACTCATTTGCCAGTTCCTCTTCCTCTTGTATCGTAATCCCTGAAACACCTTTAGGGGAGATGATGCCACACGCAATAATGAGAACACTACATAGCAAAATACATTGTTTAACAATTTTCATGAAAACCTCGACAAAAGAGGGTGCCGGTTTTTGTATGAATAAAAAAGAAACCGAAACCATATGGTTTTGCTGCACACTCTATAATTTATTACTCAATTGGTTAATAGTCAAATCATATCCTTATATACTTTTCAATCATCATGTTTTATGGTAATGTTCGTCACCATGACTCATATCATATGCATAGCCAACCAGAAAGGTGGTGTTGGAAAAACGACGACAGCCGTAAATCTGTCGGCTGCCATGGCAGTTTCGGAAAAAAGAATCCTCCTTGTGGATTGTGATCCCCAGGGAAATGCAACCACCGGTTTGGGAATAGATAAAAATCGTATTGAAAAGTCATTATACCACGGCATGATTGGTAATGTCGATGCCGAGGATCTTATTTTGGATAGTGACATAGAAACCTTGAAAATTATACCCTCAAGAGTTGAATTGATTGGTTTTGAAGTGGAGATGATGTCAAAACCCAAGCGTGAAATGGCCCTGAAAACGCTTTTGTCACAGATTAAAACTTCATTTGAATACATCATAATTGATTGCCCGCCGTCTTTGAGCCTTTTGACGGTAAATGCGCTGACCGCAGCCGATTTTATGCTGATTCCGCTTCAGTGTGAATTTTACGCATTGGAAGGCCTAGGACAGCTTCTTCAAACCATGAAGCGCATCAAGTATAATTTGAATCCTAAACTTAAGATTGCCGGTATACTTCTCACCATGTTTGATAAAAGAACAAATTTGTCTCATCAGGTGGCTGAAGATGCCGAGAAATATTTCAAGCAACTGGTATTTAAGACCATGATTCCCAGAAACGTCAGACTGGGCGAAGCGCCGAGTTTCGGAAAACCCATATTGCTGTATGATGCCGCCTCCGTTGGCGCGCGAAGCTATTTTAATCTGGCAAAGGAGATCATGAACAATAGATTCTCCTGAACAACTCGTTCAGCAGGTGGGCATATCTGAAACTTGTTAACACCGATGAAGTGATCAAAACTAACATTCACAATTCGTCGTGTAATACATGTATTGACGAAATTAACGCCATCACAATGAAAAAAGAAATGAAAAGTAAAAAAGTCGAATCAGGCCCGAAAAAAAATAGAAAATTGGCGTTGGGAAGAGGCCTTGATGCCTTGTTGCCCGGTATTGAACCCATGGAAGATATTTCAAAGGAATATTTTGCGTGTGATATCGGGCTGATTCAGCCCAATCGTTACCAGCCTCGTTTGCGATTTTCCGATAATGAACTGGAGGATATGGCCCGTTCAATTCGTCAGCAAGGCATCATACAGCCCCTTTTGGTTAGAAAAGACAACAATGGATATGAACTTATAGCCGGTGAAAGACGCTTGCGCGCTGCTAAAAAAGCAGGGTTGAAACAGGTGCCGGTTCTTGTCAAAACCATCACAGATACAGATATGCTGGAAATGTCCATTGTTGAAAACGTACAACGGGCAGATTTAAACCCCATTGAAGAGGCTGAAGCCTATCACCGGCTCATCACAGAGTTCGGTCTTACCCAGGAGCAGGCTGCGGATCGCGTCGGGAAAAGCAGATCTGCTGTTGCCAATTTTTTAAGACTTCGTCAGTTGCCCGAAAAAATAAAGGCCAGCATTATGGATGGAGACCTGAGCATGGGGCATGCCCGGGCCTTGCTGGGCACTGCCACTTCTGCCCAGCTAAACGCAGTATTTAGGACGGTGATTTCAAAAGGACTTTCGGTCAGGGAAACAGAACGTTTGATTAAACGTTTGAAAGCAGAAAAAGAAAAACCTAAAAAGCCTATATCGAGTTCGGAACAAAGATACTTTTCAGATGTGGCCGATGATCTTTCCGGTCGCTTCGGAACCAAGGTTCAGATCAAGCGGCGGGGACAAAAGGGTAGAGTTGAAATCGAATTTTACAGCAATGACGATCTAAACCGTCTGCTAAGCCTGTTAAAGCAGATGTAATGTCTATTCATATTATCATCGATGGCTACAATTTGATCCGACAGTCCAATTCATTCAGCGATCTTGACCGTCAGGATATTCAGCTCGGTCGAGAGGCTCTTCTTGACACGCTTGCTGCATATAAGAGAATAAAACGTCATAAGATAACCGTTGTTTTTGATGGCACCAACGCTCCTCCCTTTTCCCAGCACGAAAATCGAATCAAAGGAATTAAGGTCAAATTTTCTCGCAGTGGTGAGTTGGCTGATTCCCTTATTAAACGGATGGCAGGCCGTGAAAGAGAAAAAGCCTTGGTTGTCAGCTCGGATCTGGATATTGTGAATTTTGCAGCTGCCGAGGGAGCTGCTACAATTAGTTCTTCCGATTTCGAAGAAAAGATCACTATGGCGGTTTATATGGATACAAAGGGGGTTGAAAGCAAAGACGAAGGCGGATGGGTCCCCACGACAAAAAAGAAAGGCCCCAGCAAACGACTTTCCAAAAGAAAACGTCGAAACAGGATTAAAATTAGAAAACTGTAGAGTGCAGGTATGTGTTCACGGGGTGTGCAGATACCCCAAGTTTTTAACAAAGTATGAATATGGGAAAACAAAAAGACAGATCTCTGTTGTTATTGACGTTAATCCTGTTATCTGATAGCAAAAACATTTCCGAATAGATATTACCAAAAATTAAAGAATAATACGGTATGAGTTATACATATAAGAAGCCGGTTTTGCAGCGGATATGTGTCATCGACGGGCAGGGCGGAGGCATTGGAAGCGCGGTCATTAAAAAGCTAAAGGATCTTTTTGGAGAGACCGTTGAAATTATTGCTCTTGGGACCAATGCCATCGCAACGGCTCAGATGCTGAAAGCCAAAGCTAACAGGGGTGCATCCGGAGAAAATGCCATTGTTCAGATAACAGGAAAGGTTGACATTATTATCGGAACCGTTGGAATTATCGTGGCCAATGCCATGATGGGAGAAGTTACACCCAAAATGGCAGAAGCCGTGGCCAACAGTCCGGCAAAAAAACTGCTTATACCACTCACCCAAGAAAATATTGAAATTATAGGTTTATCGCCAACTCCGCTCCCTCATCTTATTGAGATACTTTTACAGGAAAATTTAAAAAATTTCTATGATGAGGTTCAACACGGATAAACTGTAACTTAAAATAAATTGTAACACTTTCGCCTTTTGAAAACATTGCCGCCTCCTTTGAAATCGATTTATTTTAAAGGACTAAACTATTAAAATAAATTTTATTTTTAAGAAATAATAAAGGAAAATACGATGTGTGAAGCAAACGCATACTTAATTGAAGGAGATGAGAAAATACTGGTAATGGAAGCGGTTGATACCGTCGAACCCGAAGATGGTGGCGTACGATTGGTCAGTATTTTTGGGGATCAAAAATTTATAGATGCCCACATTCATTCATTGGCTCTCGTAGACCACCATATCTTTTTAAAAAAATAAAATTCCCTATACGATTTGTTTCGCATGGTTTGATTGTGTGAGAAGGTTTCAAGGTAATGCGCAGCGCCGAAGCTGCATGATATAGATGAAAATATTAATTGCTAAGAAGGCCGGTTTCTGCATGGGAGTACGAAGAGCCGTTGAAATGGTTCTGGATGCCCCGAATAAACACGAAAATCCGATCTGTACGTTTGGACCCCTTATCCACAATCCGCAGGTTTTAGACCTATTAAGAGAAAAAGGTATATCCATATTAGAACATATACCGGAGTACGCAACAGGTACTGTTTTAATTCGTGCTCACGGCGTTCCCCCCCAAACCAAACAGAATCTTAAAAAAGCAGGTTACAAAATTATCGATGCCACCTGTCCCCGGGTTATTAAAGTTCAGACCATCATCCGGAAACATGCCAAAAAAGATTATGCATCTATAATTATCGGAGACAAAGATCATCCTGAAGTCATCGGACTTTTAGGATATGCAGAGGGAAAAGGGTTTGTCGTTGACAATTTAGATGATCTTGATTCCCTTCCATCCTTTGAAAAAGCGATTATTGTTGCTCAGACCACTCAAAACACACTTTTTTTTGAGGAAATAAAAAAATGGGCAAATAATAAATTTCCCCGCTATAAAATCTTTGATACGATTTGCGATTCTACCGCAAAGCGCCAGGCTGAGGTCCAAAACCTGGCAGATTCAGTAGATGCTGTTATTGTTGTCGGTGGACAAAACAGTGGCAATACGAAGCGGCTTGCTGAAATTTCAAAAAAGACCGGCAAACCGACATATCACATTGAAACTGAATCGGAAATTGATGTAGACGCTCTTTCTGAAGTCAAATGTATCGGGATTACAGCAGGGGCTTCCACCCCGAATTGGGTTATTAAAAAAATTTACAGAACACTTGAGGCCCTGCCTTATAAAAAGAAGCAAGGCTTGCAAAGGGTTTTTTTTTCCATCCAGCGGGTACTGCTTCTTACCAACATCTATGTATCCATCGGTGCCGGATGTCTGTGCTACGCCTGTATCAAAATTCAGGGGATTACAAATAATTTGCATCATGTGCTTATATCCATGCTTTATGTTTTATCCATGCACATTCTCAACAATCTCATCGGTACAAAGGCAGACCGATACAACGATCCTGACAGATCCTCCTTTTATAACAAAAATAAGATATTGCTTGCTGTTCTTGCGTTTGCTGCAGGCGGCATTGGTTTGATGACTGCCTATTCAGCGGGTTGGATTCCTTTTTTAATCCTTTTCGGTATGAGTATGATGGGTCTTTCTTACAATTTAAGACTTATTCCGAAACGTTTTGCATACGATAAATACTGGCGGCTTAGGGATATCCCCGGATCAAAAACGGTTCTGATTGCAATGGCATGGGGAATCGTGACTTCTGTTTTGCCTCAATTGTGTGAATCAGGAAATATTCATCTGAATATGGCCATCATATTCTCATGGTCACTGAGCCTGGTCTTTGTCAGGACAGCCTTTTTTGATATTCTTGACATGCAGGGTGACCGCATTGTGGGTAAAGAGACGATTCCCATACTGCTGGGAGAAAAGCGAGCTTTGCGCCTTTTAAAAACGATACTGGCCATAAATTTTGGTATTTTGTTTGTTTCAAGTACGTTTCAACTTATATCAAGTTTAGGTTTTGTGCTTTTAATCTGTCCGGTTTTTATTTTCATCATACTTTCAGCGCATGAGCGAGGCTATATGCTTCCCGGCATTCGGCTGGAATTTCTGGTCGAAAGTAATTTTGTCATGGCCGGTGTTATGACATTGGTTTGGTCGCTGCTTTAATTGAGATTATGATACGTCCCTAAAAGTTTCAATAGACTAAAAAATACAAGGGAATAGTGAAATGACGAACAGAAAAAAGCTGCTCATTATAGGCGGTGTTGCCGGTGGCGCATCTTGTGCCGCAAGGGCCCGAAGACTGGACGAAGATGCCGAAATCATCGTATTTGAACGCGGACCATTTATTTCTTTTGCCAATTGCGGTTTGCCTTATCATATCGGCAAAGTCATTCCGAGAGAACGTTCCCTTATCGTTGCTTCGCCGGAGATGTTTAAAAGACAGCTAAATATCGAAGTGAGGACAAATAATAATGTCAAATATATAGATCGAAAAAATAAACAAATTGAAGTCGAAAACATAGAAACCGGGGAAGTCTACAAAGAAAACTACGACACCTTGGTCCTTTCACCCGGTGCTGCACCATTAAAACCGGGAATAGAGGGAATAGACCTTCCCGGAATCTTTCCGCTCCGAACCATTCCGGATATGAGAAAGATTATCGACTGGATTGAAACCAGGAAGGTGAAAAAAGCCGCGGTTGTCGGTGGCGGGTTCATCGGTTTGGAAATGACCGAAAATCTGAAGATACTGGGGATCGATGTCACCATTATTGAAATGCTTCCCCATGTGATGCCGTTTTTAGACCCTGAAATCACGGCTTTTATCCATAATCATCTCAAAGCCGAAGATATATCGCTTCTTTTGGGAAGTCCCGTTATTGGATTCAAGCAAGAAGACAATGGTATGATTGCTGTTATGATGAAGTCCGGTCGAACCGTTGAGGCTGATCTGATCATCCTTGCCATCGGTGTTAGACCTGAAACTGAGCTCGCAAAAACGACAGGTCTCACTCTTGGTAAGCTTGGGGGTATTCTTGTTGATGATCAAATGCGAACCAGTGATGAACACATTTATGCTGTGGGTGATGCTGTCGAGATAAAAAACTTTGTCACCAATGCTCAAAGCTTGATTCCTCTGGCAGGTCCGGCCAACCGTCAGGGCCGAATTGCTGCCGATGTCATTATGGGAAACAACGGAGTTAAACCTTCACGATTTCGGGGATCACAGGCTACGATGGTTTGTGGGGTACTCGGTCTGACAATTGCTGCTTCAGGTATAACTGAAAAAACTTTAAACCAGTTAGATAAGCATGATCAATGTCCGCCATACGAAAAGATTTATCTCAATCCGAGTCATTATGCCGGTTATTATCCTGGTGCAAAACCCATCGCTATGAAATTGATTTTTTCGACGGAAAACGGTCGAATACTGGGTGTTCAGGCTGTAGGCAAAGAAGGCGTTGAAAAAAGGATCGATGTTATTGCATCAGCCATTCAGCATAACGGAACCGTGTTCGACCTTGAGGAAGCCGAACTATGCTATGCCCCACAGTATGGTTCGGCAAAAGATCCTGTGAACATAGCGGGTATGATCGCTTCTAATGTGTTAAGAGGCCATACTTCAGTCGTTCACTGGGAAGATCTATCGGGATTTGATGCATACCTTCTTGATGTTCGCGACCCTTTCGAATTTAGAAAGGGTCATGTAAAAGGTGCCGTCAATATCCCTTTGGCCGCACTAAGAAGTCGGATACAGGACCTTCCGACTGATCGGGAAATATGGACGTATTGCTTGGAGGGGAAGCGATCTTATTTTGCTTTACGAATTCTTAAACAGTACGGTTTTAAAGCACGAAATATATCCGGAGGATATTTGATGTATCTGGCTGTAAAACAATTCAAAGACATCCCATAGGAGCGTTCGGTAACCGGTGAACACCAAGATGCTCACTTTTTTCCATTTAATGAATCAGCTGCTCAACTTATCCATCTGATTATTCCCAAATGGGAGGTTCCGTGCCTGCCAGAAGCCGTTTGATGTTATCAACATGGCGAAAATAGATGAATATGGTCGTTATCACGGCACATCCAAGCATGACTTCCGAGCCGGTAGCTTTCCAGATTGCAACAGGCAAGACGGCAGCGGCGGCGAGGGAGGCGAGCGACACACGGTTCGACCAGCAAACAAACATGATAAAAACCAGAATCAGAATTACCAGTGCAACAGGTGAAATGACGCCAAAGCACCCTGCTGCGGTTGCAACCCCTTTTCCTCCGCTTTTAAATTTCAGATAGACAGGATAAAGGTGCCCCGTAAAAGCTGCAAAAGCTACTAGTGCAACGTAGGGGGCACCCCATCCCTCATTCGGAGTTGTCATTGACACAGCCAACCAGACCGGAAAGGCCCCCTTTAGGATGTCGCCGGCAAGGGTCAGGACTCCGAGCCCTGGTCCAGCCATGCGCCCCACATTCGTTGCACCGATATTTCCGCTTCCCACCTGTCGGATGTTAATGGGGGTAAACAGCCGGGTCAGAATGAGTCCTATGGGAATGGAACCCAAAAGATAACTGAAAATAGGCAGCATGAGGTACTTGATCATTTAACATCCATTTTGCTATTAGGTGTCGAATATCTTAATACTATACCAGATCAACTCGAAATTTAAAGCCTAAATATTTCAGGGGTCGGGGAGTTTTTATTTGTTAAATCGCTTCATGGTTAATGCTTTTTTTAGAAAGCTATAATTTATTAAGTATGAAACCTGTAATAATACCTATAGAAGATGTTTTAGATCTTCATACCTTTAAACCCAAAGAGATACCGGATCTTCTTGCAGATTATTTTGCCGCCTGTATTGATGAGGGAATATATTCAGTACGAATTATTCATGGAAAGGGCCGGGGAATACTGAAGGATCGCGTTCGAAGGCTTTTGAAAAAAAATCCAATGGTGGCATCATTTAGCAATGCTCCTCTCGAAGCCGGTGGTTGGGGAGCGACTCTTGTTGAACTTAGGCATAAATGATGAAGCGATTTATGTCGTGAGAGGCAAAGGGCTGACTAGTGTCCATCGATAAATGGTCTTTTCGCCCAATCTCTGTGCCTGCCCTGTGAAATGAGGAGCCTATTTCTCTGGGGTTATGCTCAAAAAATAATCCTCGAAATATAAAACATATGTCTGTGGTTATTTTTTTCGCATGCCTTGATCTTGAACAAAAATCCTAATTTATGGATCGACACTAAATATATATTTTTCCTTGCGGTTTTTCATGTTACCTGAATTTCCCAATGTGTAACAAATGTAACAGAAATTGTGATATTCATTTCATAATTTTTAAAGCTGTTGTTTTTTAATATTTGCTAACTAATTGAAATATATGAGACTAAAAAAATGATTTATTCTGCATGATTTTTGCATAAGGACAGTAAACAATTTAAACAAGCATTTATAAGCAAGCCGAATTTTTTGCTTGCTAAACATCTATAGAAAGATTCAAAAATAATCTGCATTTATCATGATTCAATTAATGCCCGATAACGGAGGCCGGCGGTCAGGTGCGGATAGGCGGGAGTTTAATTATACTTCTCACATACCCGAACGGAGATCTGGCAAAGAAAGAAGAAATGGTTTAGATCGAAGGCAAAAACCAAGAACATACAAAGAATAAAGATATTTAGAACACAAAATTTAAAGCTAAAAAAAGCAGCGCCGGTAATGGCGCAAACCCTTTATTACAGACGTTAAAAGCAAATCCCGCCAAAAAAATGGCGGGATTTGCTTTTTGGCTGTTCAGCTATCCACTCGCGTACAGTTTTTTGATGATCTGTGACGGCTAAGGAATCGTATCTATGGACGCAAATTTCGGTTCATGGAGGGCTATCAGTATATCGGCCATATCTTTAATTTTCATCATTATATCATATGACTCGTATACATTCACATGGGTGCCGGGAGGAATAACTTCCATTTCCATGGCCTTAATTTGTATCGGGGGATTGAAGTTTTCGTCGATTACGCAAAATCCGGTAATAGCGGCCTTTCCGCCGGAAGTATCGATTTGTACCGTCAAACCGCCTTCTGTATGAACCGGGGTATGAAATACTCGGAGGCCCGGTAAAATTTCCGTATCTCCGAAAATTTTTCGGATCTGCCCGTTTTCCTCTGCATCTTCGATATAATCTTCAACATAGCGGTAATCCAATGGATGAGGATTATGAATTCTTTCCAGTTCTTTTACATGAACAAAAATTTCTGCATTTTCACATTTATAATCATTTTCACAGTGATCGTTATGCAGGTGGGTATGAATGATCATATCGATATCCGTTGGGCTTAGATCCCAGCGGGCCAACCCTTCTTCAAACGTATAAATTTTACCGCTGATAGATTTTTCCCGGGTTTCGGATTGAATCGGGTTCATTTCACCGGTATCCACAAGAATTTTTCGACCGCCCCCTTCCAGATACCAACAATAGATAGGGATGGTATATTCCTGACCGGCCCCATACTGATATGTCATCATACTTTTATCAAAAACTTTTGTTCCCACGACGATGGGGTGTATTTTGTACATGGTTTCATCCTTTCTATGAATAAAAATAATAAAAAATATTGACTAAAAAAAGCATAAGTTTTAGGTTGCCCTTAATGAGTTTATGCTCATAACTTTAAATTTGCAATACAAAAAAATTTGATTTCTATTGTGGGCGAGTGCCCTGCAATTGTCTCATATGTGCATGGTTTCATAAACCGTTATGTTAATGAACTACCCCGCAGCAGAGCTGCGAGGTATCAAAATGAATTTTTACCTTATTAACCCCGATGCAGAGCATCGA
>CAXMTB010000032.1:0-3661 GCA_964195835.1 uncultured Nitrospinaceae bacterium
CGAACGACGCCAATTGCCAGCAAGTGCGGAAACGGGTTTGGGAAAACGGAAAGATGATAAAGGAAACTGTTGAAGAAGTCTGTAGTTCTCCACCTCCGGTTGTCCGGTATTATCAGGCTCCACCGCCTCCTGCTTATTACTACGGATGGTGGGGATGGCCTGTTGTCCCTCACTTTTCCTTTAACTTTGGGCGGTCATACTACCATGGTCATTATCGGCCTCATCATTACAGGCATCGTTACTAGCATCGTCCTTACGCCTATCGTCGTGGTGGGCATCATTGATAAAAAGGGGTCCAGGGGTAAAGGATTCAAGGGTTCGAGTGAAGTGATAAAGAATTACAAAGATTGGGTACACTATAAAAAAGACATCGCAGAAACCGAAAGAATGTTAAAGGTGCTGATAAAGTTTTTAAGAATCAAGCACTTGAACCCTGGACCCCTTGAACCCTCTTCTCCAACTTAATTGGAGAAGAAACAAATATTTTTAGTCGTCTTTATCAGGAGGCTTGAGTTTAAATTTAAAAAGCAGCAAAAAGGCAATCCCAATGACAGCAATAAGCCCCGCTTTTCTCATACCTTCCGGACTGGCATATCCATAAAGAGCCTTATAATAGTATGCGTAACGAGGATCTATCTGCCAGGAAGATCTAATGTCCGCGGCCGAGAGATCGTTCCTGTCGGTCTTCCGGAAGGCCTTGGCTCTTGTTCGATACGCATCTGCAATGTCCCTCGGGTTTCCACCAATCTCAATGGCTCTGGTTGAATCCAAAACAGTTAAGTCATAATTGCCACTGAGAAAATGAGCTTCTGCTCGATCGGCATAGGCACTTGCATTTTTGGAATCTATTTCGATTGCACGTGTGAAATTGTAAATGGCTGATCGGTAGTCTCCTTTTTTAAGATAACCCATTCCCAACATCCGATAAGCTTCGGATTTCGGAGGCGAAAGTTCAATAAAGGTCTGATAATCCTCAATAACATTGTCAAATTTTTCCTGAAAAAAATAGAGCATCCCTCGTTTTTCATAAGCCTCCGTCAGGTTTGGAGCCAACTCCAATGCTTTGGAAAAGTATTTGATCTTCGTGCGGGTTGATGTGCTTTTAAGGCCACGGTTAAAGTAGTCCGTTGCATTTTCACCATAAACAGAAATAGCTGACATCATAAGAAATATCAGATAGCAGATGACTTTTCTCTGCATACACTTACCTTTTTGTTACTCTTAATTTTGAATCACAGCAGATTCCTTGCTATGATCGCACACTTTAATAATCTAATAAATATCAAATTCGTACCGTAAATATCAAGCCATTTTCACTTCGAAGATATCAATTCCTTCAACCCATTTGTTTATATGCTTTTTTTGTTAAAAGAGGCGGTCTTAGCCTTTGATTTCTTAACACTTTGGCATCCTTGACATACTTTCACTCATTCAGGGTTCAATACTTGGGATCTTGGGTGGGGTATTGGCCTAACCTATACTTGACAGTTCGATTTTCAGCCGATTTGGAACTAAATGCCGTCTTGACAATACAATCTTCATTTGGTATTCGAATCTCGATTGTCTGAAGCCGGTTGGGACTTGTTGCCGCATCAGCGGCAGCACAATGTGTTCTTACTTATCCCCAGCCGTCACACAACGTTAATAACCTCAGTTTTTTTGCTTTAAAAAGGGAATTCTTATCCTTTCCTGTAATTAAGAATCCCTGCGTATACGACCAACCCTCTCCTGGGACAAAAAGCAATTCGTGGCCATCCCATGGAAAGTGTCATTTTTTTTATAATAAATCGAGTGTTTTTGAAAGGAGTATCAGAATGCGATTATGTTCCCAAGGGGCAAACCGATTGATCATTGCCGCCGTGGCCATCTGCCTTCTCACCGGACCGGCGTGGGCAGATAAAGCAGCATCTTCCGGTAAAGAGGCAGCCTCTGTCAACGGCAAACCCATTTCCAAAAGCCAGTATGAACGCGACCTGTCTATTTTTCAGAAACAGGCTGCACAGAAAGGCCAGCAGTTGAGCGATGCAGATCTAACGTCCATTAAAAATCGGATTTTGGATAACTTGATTGATGCTGAAGTGCTGTATCAACAGATTCAAAAGGAAGGAGTTAAAGTCGACGACCAGGTTATCAACGAGCAAATTGAGACGATTAAAAAGCGCTTTCCTGATGAAGCGGCGTATAAAAAAGCGCTGGAAGGGATGGATTTTTCAGAAAAAGAAATTCGAGCCGAGATTCAACGTAGCCTGGCCATAAACCAGTTGCTCGATACCAACGTGCGCCAAAAAATCACAGTAACCGAGGAAGAGAGCAAAAAATATTATGATAACAACCCGAATTTGTTTAAGCAACCGGAGCAAGCAAAGGCCAACCACATTCTGATAAAAGTGGCGCCCGACGCCGAAGAATCCAAAAAATTTCAAGCCCGCAAGAAAATTGAAACGGTTCAAAAAAAAGTCCGCCAGGGTGAGGACTTTGGTTTACTGGCTAAAGCCAACTCCGAAGGGCCCACAGCCCAACGCGAGGGTGATCTGGGCTATTTCAGTCGAAGCCAGATGGTAAAGCCGTTTGAAGATGCGGCCTTTGCGTTGAACGTCGGTGAGGTCAGCGGAATTGTCGAGACCCAATTCGGTTACCATCTGATCAAGCTAACCGACAAAAAGGCGGCCAGAACCATCCCCTATAAAGAAGTCCAACTGAGGCTCGAACAAAATTTAAAAAGAGAAAAGGAAAAAACTGAAATCCAAGGTTACATCGAAAACCTGAAAAAATCGGCAAAGATCAAACGGTTTATTTAAAACCTGTAAAAGGGTGGCGGGGATGAAAGCGTCCGGCAAATGATCATTACAGGCTGTTCACCAAGACCCATCATTCCCCGCCCTATCGCAACGGAGTGCCACAGTTCAAAGTCACTCTAACCCTTTGCTAAGATGTTATCAAGCCGTTCCAGGTCATTTATTACACGCCACGTGCCACCTCCCTCCTTTACTGTCTTTTCCCGCCACTGTTTGACACGGGCCAAATAGTTCTTCGGATCCTGATTGTCGGCGCGCAGTTTGGTCACGTTAAGTGCAATGATATGGAATCCGGACAGTTCAAACGGAACATCCCTTACATACCCTTTGGCCAGTTCTTCCTGAAGATCTGAAAATATCAGAATGTATTTATTGGCTGATCCGGATTCATTCAGATACTCAATGGCCTGAAGCATGCCGCCGGAGATATCGGTGTAGCTGCTTTGTCGAACACCCGTTACAAAAGTATTGACGCTGTTTTGAAAAGCACGCTTCTGGTTATTGGCCACCGATGGTCGAGCATCAAATGTGACCTTGGCAACAATGTCTTTTTCACTAAAACTGCCGGTATCGATGCGTCCTACAGCCATGGTATCTCCGGGCTGCAACGTGCCCAGGAGGTAGTTGATGATCAAACGGGCTTTCTTCAACTCCACAGCATAGGTTCCCGATGTATCCAGCAGCATGTAGACTCCTTTTGCACGGTTCGATTGTTGTGAGCAGCCGGTCATCAAAAGGATTAAAAAACCGATGAGCCAAAATCGAAAATGTTTCATTTTGCCATCTCCTTGTTCTCGGCCAGTGGATCCACAGCGGGCATGGTCCCCGAGCCGATCGTCTTCTCTTTATCTGCGGCGTTGTCTTTG
>CAXMTB010000032.1:3761-24218 GCA_964195835.1 uncultured Nitrospinaceae bacterium
CCCATCACCATCTGTCCAACTGTTGGGATCACACTGCCGGCTACGGAACTGGGTGCTACACCTGCCAGGCTCTGACGCAATGCCTCCATATCGCCTGCAATCCGGTCGCGCATAAAGGCCAGCGCCGATTCCACACCGGCTAAAATGGCCAGCAGGCTCAAGGCGATCCAGAACAGCATCATACGCATGCGATCGTCCATGCTGCCAATGATTGGAAAGAGTCGAGTGATACGCAGCGACTCCATCAAAAAAATACCGGTACAGATCTCGAGGCAGATGATGACTAAACCGGCTATATCTGACGTCTTGTACGGGCCGATATAGCTGGCACCGCCCACCATTTCGGACATCGGCAGAGCGATTAGATTAAAATTAATTATGGCCCCGCCGAGAGCGATCATAAGAACCGCGCCGGAAATGAAAAACTGAGTCAGCGAGGAAGAAGAAAGCGTTCGCATGGCCGTGTCGGTCTGTTCGCGGATCTGTTCATAGTTGTCCATGTAACGATCGATCCGTTTGGCCCGAAAGTTCAAATCAGACAAAGATTTATTAAAACCGCCGAGAGTCTTTTTTATGCCGCGCCATAAGGGCAGCATTCGATTGAGGATCGCATGACGATTGGAAGCATCCATGCGGTGCTGTTCGAGCGCTTTTATGTGCTGTTCGGATAACGTCTGATGAATGTCTTCCAGCATATTGTTAACGATAGGGTCATTGATGGGTCGAATACTCGCAATCGCTTTAATGACCTTAACCCAATCAGGTAGCGTCTGAGGAATTTCAACGCTTTTGCGGTGGTCTTCGTCCAGTTTGACTAGGCTCTCGTTCAGCTGGCGTTGAAGTTGAGGATACCCCTCCAAGTCTCGTTGTACCGCAGTGGAGATACGTTCAAACTCCCTTTCCACACAACGTTCGGCATGTTGACGCCCGGCACTGAGCAATACATCCCGGTTGCGATCGTTCAGGCGCTTTTCAGCCAGCTTGACCGAAGTAGCAAAAAGCCGCATGCTATTTCGAATAATCAGGCTAAAAGATGCCAGGCAGCGATGACTCGGTTTACGCGCCAAATACATTGCTGCAAGAATTAAAATGATCCATATGAAGGTGGAAAGAAAGGGGCTGGCGGTAATCGTTGGTAAAATTCCGGCGGTTGTCATGGAACACCTCCCTTTGTTTGGGTTAAACACCACGGGAGGTAAGCTCATTTTCCGATGAACTTCTGAAAACAGAAAACGCCTTAGTACCAATTGTATGAAGGCGTTTGCTGGTATCTTCGGTAGCCCGGCGATCATGGCCTTTGGAGCTTTTGACCCGTGGCTTTGCGTCACTGCCTTTCGACAGTTTTGCCCTTTCGTTGTTATAATTATTGAGCGATATGATAGAACACTTGGAAGACGAAGTCAAGTATTATAGCGATTGGCACAATAATGGCCTCATCGCCTGCTGATAACAAAGCGATTTTGGAATATATTTATGACAACCATTATATACGAAATTTTTAAGGTCGATTTGACTTTCAAGAGCTAAAGTGATTTGTTAATAAAATCGTGCAAAATTCAGGTGTAACGCTTTTATCCGCCCGAGATAGGCGGATTAATGAAACTCCCGCAGTGGACCCTCCGGAGGAAAGTTCAAAATTCAGGCGACATAATTTTTAGTTAAAAGGCTATTTTGTGAGAAAGACGAAAATATATATGAAAAAAACGATTTTTTTGATTTTGGCAATAATACCGGTTTTGACATTTGAGGCTTTTGGTGCTTCGCCAAATCCTCTGGATCTTACTTCTTTGCTGACATCTGTTAAAAATATGGATACCCTTTCCTTTTGCGGAGAACGGGTTCCCATTGAAAACCAGGAGGTTCTGGAACGGCTGGAAAAGGAGCTTTTGCTATCCCTTGGAGATCGACCCCAGGTGATTCTCTGGTTGAAGCGCTCCCGCCGATATCTGCCGTATATTGAAAAAATGTTGAAGGAAAACAACATGCCGGAGGATCTCAAGTATATGGCCATTGCCGAAAGCGCCCTTCTCCCCCATGCCGGCTCTAATAAAGGGGCCATTGGATTCTGGCAGATTCTACCCGGTACAGGCCGCAAGTACGGGCTGATTATTGATGATACCATAGATGAGAGACGAAATATATTTGCCTCTACTCATGCTGCAACAGCGCATTTAAAGACCCTCTATGAATTGATGGGGTCCTGGACCCTTTCAGCCGCTGCCTACAACATGGGTGAAGAAGGTCTGGAGGCTGAAATCATGGTACAACACACCCGGGATTATTACCGTCTATATTTGCCCCTTGAAACCCAGCGATTCATATTCCGCATTCTTTCGGCCAAACTGATTCTTTCGGAACCTGATCGATTCGGCTTTTATCTCACAGATGCAGATTATTATCCGCCCCTTGAATTCGACCGGATCAGCATCGACTGTTTCCAGGAGATTCCACTGAGCCTTGTTGCAAAGGCGTCTGAAACAGACTTTAAAGTCATCAAGGACCTCAATCCCGAAATTCGGGGACACTATCTCACCGAAGGCACCCATTCGATTCTGATTCCCAAAGGGGCAAATAAGGGATTTAACGCGCGTTATAAGAAACTGGTTAAGGAATATGAGGGAAAGCGAACGGATCGGATCTACATCATTAAAGAGGGAGATAATTTATCATCCATTGCCGATAAATTCGATGTGCCCCTGGCGGTTCTTATTATCTGGAACCGTCTTGACATGAACGAGCCAATCCATCCGGGAGGCCGGCTGATTATTTATCCAAAAAATAAGCTGAACTAAAGTTCAGACTTTGTTAAGTGGTTAAATCGTTGATTGGTTAAGAAGTTGTTATGATGAAATATTTTTCTGCTTTGCCATTTTTCAACTCAACCAACTGACAATACACGAAATTTAATGGATTCGCAAAAAGTCGAATCCATCAAATTTCTGCCCATTTTACAGGTATACGAACCGTTTTTTTGGCCTTGTTGGTAAAAAGCAGATACCCGTTTTTTTGACCGTACAAAAAAAGATCCCTCGTGATCTCTACATCTTTTTTGCAGTAATCGATGATTTCCCGTATCCGTCCCTGTTTCCACCAGCGAAGGGCCTGAAGCCCGTCCGCAGTCTTTTTCTTGCCCAGGGTCACTTTGGCAAGATGATCCAGAGAGAGTCTGTAACCGAGACGATTGTGGACGTCTTCAAGGATATCTAAGGTGGGAAGTTTTTCAAAATTAAAACCCGAATACCCGGCAAGCACCCTGAAATCAAATCGTTTGACATTGAACCCCACCACCAGATCGCATTTTTTAAAGTGTTCGATGAGCTGATCCACCTGATCATCTAAAAATTCGAAATATTGATCTTTTTTTGAGTCATACAATACGGCACAGCTCATTTTCATTAAATCCGCTCGATGCCAGCCACCCACTTCCTGGGCAGATCGCTGTGTCTCAATGTCGAAGATACAAAATCTGATATCTGATGCGTTGACCGGAGCCTGGGCTATTGAAGGGGTTTTACACGCTTCTTTGAATGCCCTGCGCCTTGCGAGCATTCTTTTTCGCAGTCGCCCCTTGTGGCCGGCAGATCTTTTGCCCCGATCCATTACCGCTTTTTTCTTCTGAAACGATGTGACCTTTTCAGGGGGACGAAATTCTTTTTCTTTAGACCGTGTATCTGCCGGATATGTTTCCGGTGTTGCAGTATCTTGCGCTGATATGAGCTTGTCCAATAAAAAAATCGCTGAAGCCTTGTCAATGGGCCGGTTTCCGGAACCGCATTTCGGCGAATGCACACAGGATGGACAACCTGTTTCACACGGGCATGCATGGATTACGTCAAGTGTATTTTCAAGCAAATCCTTTGCTTTTTTAAAGGCCTGTCTGCTCAGACCTGCACCACCGGGAACCCCGTCGTAAATAAATACCGCTGCGCTGCCCACCTGAAGGTGAAGGGGAGTGGCGATACCCCCAAGGTCATTTCTATCAGCCATTACCAAAAGGGGAAAAATACCGATGGCCGCATGTTCAATGGCGTGAATCCCGCCCATAAAATGGAGATACTGTGCTTCAGCCTGTCGTTGGATTTGAACCGGTATTTTAAACCACAGCCCTTGGGTCTCAAAAATCAACGGCGGAAGATCCAAGGGGATGACGCTTAATTTTCGTTTGCCATGTATCCGCCATTTTTCATATCCCGTTACTTGATCTGTAACTTTAAGTCGTCCGAAATATACATCTGTATTCAATACGGTTTTAGTATCGTATATCTCGAGTATTTCCGTATTTTTCTCAGACCGCACCCGGGTATAATAATCGACCCTTGCCCTGGACACCTTTGCGGTCTTTGTGTCCAGATCCAGGATGTTGACCAGGAACGTGTCGCCCTTATGAAGATAAATGGCTCCGGGATGGGTCTCTTTAAAGGCCCTGAATTCATCGATCTCTCCTTTGCTTTTCCCGGTGTTTTTGCTGATAATATGAAACCGGTTTCCCGTTCCCCTGAGATCCACATGCCGGTGGGGCGCCAGGCGGCTGGAATAGATTTCCGTGCCATCGGCACTTCTTAGAAGTTCGCCCTTTTCCTCGAGGCCAAGTACGACGTTTACAACATGTTCCTCCAGCATAAAGGGTTCATTGGATTTTAGCGGCATCTCAGCTGCTGCACAGATGATGTGTCTGGACATAATCTCGGTATTGTATGGATTGACCACCGCGGCTTCGGGCTCCCGATTCAGAAAATCTTCCGGATGGCGCATAAAATACTGATCCAGGGCATCTTCTCCGGCAATCAGCACCAGAGTGGACTCTTGTCCGCTGCGCCCTACCCTGCCGCCACGCTGCCACGTTGCCACAACCGTACCGGGATACCCCACCAGCAGGCAAAGATCCAAATCGCCGATATCGATTCCGAGTTCAAGGGCACTGGTGGATATCACCGCCAAAAGTTCGCCCTTGGCAAGTTTTGCTTCGATCTCTCTTCGCTCTTCAGGAAGAAATCCAGCCCGATAGGCACTGATCCGTTGTGCATATGGACCGGATTGACTCCCGGCCCAGATGGCAATTAATTCGGTGAGTTTTCTCGACTGGGCATAAACAATGGTGCGCAAGCCCCGGTGAAGCGCAGCTTTGAGCAAAAGTATGGCGGTCTGTGCCGGGCCCTGAAACGGGTTGATAAAGACAACGTGTTTTTTGCCCAAAGGGGCACCGCTTTTTGTGATGGTTTCGACCTTCAGGCCTGTGAGCTGCTCGGCAAGTTGGGCAGGATTGGACACAGTAGCGGAACAAAAAACAAATGTCGGATCAGCACCGTAAAACGAACATATCCTTTGAAACCGTCTGAAAACCTGAGCCATGTGCGATCCCATGATGCCCCGATAGGTATGCACTTCATCCACCACCACCATATCCAGATTGCAAAAAAAATCAGCCCATTTTTGATGATGGGGCAACAGTGAAAGGTGGATCATTTCAGGGTTGGTCAATAGAATATTGGGCGGGGCCTCCCTTATCCGTTTTCGATGCCAGGCAGACGTGTCTCCGTCGTAAATGGCGATTTCAGGTTTTACGCCTTTTTTGTGTTTCATCAGGGCTTCAAATGTACGAAGCTGATCCTGAGCAAGGGCCTTTAAGGGGAAAATATACAATGCTTTGGAATCCGGGTTTTTTAATATATTTTCCACTACAGGGAGATTGTAAATCAGCGTCTTGCCGCTGGCTGTGGGGGTCGCAACCACCAGGTGACGACCGGACCGGATGAAATCGATGGCGTCCGCCTGATGCCGGTAAAGATCTCGTATGCCTGCGGATTTAATCATACGATCTATTATTTTGGGCCATGGCTTCTCGGGTTTTGATACCCGAGCAGAATGATCCGGCAAAACGGTATGATAAACCACCTGGTTTCCCATGCGTTTGGACGAAAGGAGGGATTGGATATATTCTTTTATATCATTTTTTTGTTGCATTAACTCGACAAATTACACTTATCTATATTTATTGACTTGAAAAAACGAAAACCTGAATATATTATATAGGGTATGTCTTAAAATCATAAATAAGGCAGCTTATTTTTTGATCCGAGAATCCGATAAGGATTTATAGCGAACGTGCTTAAGTTCCTGTAGAACAATTTCATGGCGTCACTACCAGACATAGTGGTTTAAACCGATCGACTAATAAGATATAGTGTCATATTGCATGACAAATTTCTCTTTGCAAGAGAAATAAATCACCCTTACATGTGTCAGAAAATTGCAGAATTTGCTCTTTTTAAAAACGTTTTAACTGTTTGTCCTGAAAGTTTTTATAAAATCCATAGGTATCATGGTAAACCAAATTATTGTATTGATTGTGTTGCTGTTTCTATCCGGTTTTTTCTCCTCTGCGGAAACCGCCCTTTTCTCCATAAGTAGAACAAAAGCCAGACATCTTGCCAAAAATAAACACAAGTCTTACATGCTGATCAAACAGATGAAGGACAATCCTCACAGGCTCCTTTCTACTGTTCTCATCGGAAACAACATCGTCAATGTCGGTGCCGCCGCCCTGGCAACATCCGTTACCATTCATTATTTCCCAAATTATGCGGTAGGTATCGCCACAGGTGTCATGACTTTTCTGATTCTGATTTTTGGTGAGGTATTGCCGAAGTCCATCGCCACACGAAATAATATTTTGATCGCTAGAATGGCCATATATCCCATATATTGGTTCTCGATTTTTTGTTATCCGCTTGTTATTTTTTTATATTTTATTCCAAAGCTCACCGGAAAAATTAAAAAGACCCCCGCCGTCACCGAAGAAGAGCTGATGACCTTTGTTGAAGTTGTTGAAGAGGAGGGTGAAATAAAAGAAGAAGAAAAGGAACTGATCCATAACATTTTTGAGTTCGATGATACCAATGCTTCGGAAATCATGGCGCCAAGGGCGGACATGTTCGTTATCGAAGCGGATGAAGAATTGAACTTGGAAAATATCGTCAAGTCGGGTTTTACCAGAATTCCGGTGATCGAGGACGATATTGACCATGTCATCGGCATCGTAAACATAAAAGATCTCTTTTTACATAAAATTACCTCCAATGAAGAAATCGATGTCCGTAAAGTTATGACAACCCCTTATTTTGTTCCGGAACACAAAAAACTGG
Organism: uncultured Nitrospinaceae bacterium; assembly: GCA_964195835.1. Classification (GTDB taxonomy): domain Bacteria; phylum Desulfobacterota; class Desulfobacteria; order Desulfobacterales; family UBA11574; genus UBA11574. The sequence goes on from CAXMTB010000032.1 coordinate 10,904, forward strand.
ACAAGCTGCTTCATCAGTTCAAAAAAAGAAAACACCATATGGCCATTGTTGTTGATGAACATGGCGGCGTATCCGGCTTGATCACCCTTGAGGACGCCCTGGAAGAGATTGTGGGAGAAATCAGGGATGAAAGCGATAAAGAAGAACCTCATATCGTAAAACACAAAGACAATAAGGAATGGATCGTTCTTGGAAAATCGGATATCGACGAAGTCAATGAAATAGTAGGGTTGAATGTTCCGGATTCAAAAGATTATGACACGTTTTCCGGGTTTGTCCTAAATACCATTGGAAGAATTCCCACTGAAAAGGAAAAAATCACCATTGGAAAATATGTTGTCACCGTTGAAGAGATGGATGGAAACAGAATAAACAAATACAGCATCAAGCAACAAACATGAAACTTGATCAGATACTCAACTCCCGGAGGTCCGTAAGATCTTTTGATTCAAGACCCGTAAACGAAAAAGACATCCTCTCCATCATCGAAGCGGCGCGTCTTGCCCCGTCTGCCTGCAACAGCCAAACCTGGCGTTTCATCTTCGTAACCCAACGTGAAATTATTCGAAAAATTTGTCATGAAGCCATGCGGCCCGTTATTCCAAACAAATGGCTCGAACAGGCGCCACTGGTGATTGTGGGATGCTCCCAGCTGGATGTTATTGCAAATCGTATCGGCGGCCGTGTCACCGGCATCGAATATTACCAGATTGATCTCGGCATCGCCATGGAACATATGGTGTTAAAAGCCACGGAACTTGGACTTGGGACCTGTTGGATCGGCTGGTTTGATGAAACTAACGTCAAAAACATCCTTGGAATACCCAAAAAAATAAAGGTTTCCGCCTTACTGGCGGTGGGGTATCCAAAAAATGCGCCCGGAAAAGAAAGAAAAAGAAAACCTGCGGAAAAAATAGCTTTTTCTGAAAAATGGGGAAAGCCTTTTATGATTGATGATTTATAAGCCTCTGGCTTATTGCCGATTGAAGGGCAAATTCCAGGTTTAGACCATCGAATCTTTCAAGAAAACATTATCTTAGACACAGGCCATCAGGTTTTAACCCTTAACTTTTTACGCGCTCTACATATTCTCCGGTCCTGGTGTCAATCCGAACCATTTCCCCCTCTTCAATAAACGGTGGAACCTGAATTTCATAACCGGTTTCAAGGGTTGCCGGCTTTGTGCTGCCCGAAGCGGTGTCTCCCTTTGCCCAGGGATCTGCTTTTTCAATCCTTAAATCTACAAAAATAGGCAACGATATTTCAATGGGATTTCCTCTAAATAAAAGAACATTACACACCGTATTTTCTTTTAAGAAATTGATGGCTTCACCCACCTGATCTTTGGTGAGAAAGATCTGGTCATAGGTCGCTGTATTCATAAAGCAGTACTTTTCACCGTCTGAATATAAATATTCCATTTCATTATCTTCCAGGTGAGGCTCGTCGAATTTATCGCTGGATCTAAAGGTTCGATCGAACTGAGCACCGGTCAAAAGATTCTTGAGTTTGCACTTGTAATAGGCTTTGCCTTTGCCGGGTTTTGAAAATTCATACTGAACCACCACATATGGATCTCCGTCGATCTCAATTTTTAGACCTTTTCTCAAATCACGACTATTATACATGAGTTTGTTACTCCTTTTTTTAAATTATTGGACACAGATTTTCACAGATATACACAGATATTTAACCTTTTAAATTATCATAATAGTTTAGTTCTTTGAAACAAATCGATCTCAAAGGAGCTTCAGGTATGTTTTCTAAAGGCTAAAGCGTTACAAATTATCATATATCCTGATCATCTGTGTTCCATAGCCTTCTCTGCCCTGCGGGCCTCATCAACCATATTTTTTACCTTTTCGAGGTCTTTTTTGAACCGTATTGAACGTCCTTTAGAGTCCAATGCATTGGTTCCGGTGCAACTGTCGACGCCTGCCGGCATAACCTGCATAATGCCGTCAAAGGCATTTTCAGGGGTGATGCCCCCTGCCAATATCACAGGAATATGACTTGCCTGAACCAGTTGCGTTGCCATGTCCCAGTTGCATGTCTTGCCCGTGATGCCCACGAAACCTTTGACCGGTTGAAGATCAAAAATAGATCCGGATGATTTTACAATCAGAGTATCCGTCAAAAAATAATCGGAGACCGCCTCGAACATGCACGCCAACTCAAGAGTTTCTCCTTGGTTCGACACTTTGGGTTGAGGAATCGGGATCGATCGCATAATTTTAATCTCACGGAATCTTTTTTTAATATTTTTCTGCAACAATACAAGTTTTTTACAGGATGCGCCGGGTCCGTTTTCAAGCGTTATCGCTTCACAAAAATGGATAATCTCGGGCTTATAGTAATCCAGCATGAAACATATGGTCTCAAGATCATCAAACAGCGGTATCAAGCTGCTCCTGCCATCATTCCCCTGAACCAAGTGTACGGTATCCCTAATGGAAGGAACTTTCCACGATTCCTGTGATACAATAACACTGCCGATATGATCGACGCCGAGGGCCATCAGTTTCTCAGCCTCGGAAGGTGTTTGAACCTCATAAATCTGGACAATTATTTTATTCACTGGTCGTATTCGCAGGCGTCAAATTTACAACCCAACTGCTAAACCCATCAACAAGTTGGAGTTTTTATCCTCAATTGAGGTTTAACATAAAAGTTGACTTTTCAGGCCGTTTCTAACATATTCAGCATGTTTCTGCAAATTGTTTACTTAAGCCGTTTGTTGGGGTACACTGTCGACAAATTCCAGCTTGAATCCTGCCGTAAGGTGTAAAAAGAGGAAAACCCATGATACTGATTATCGATTTTGGTTCACAATATAACCAGCTCATTGCCCGTCGGGTCAGAGAATTCCATGTATACTGTCAGATCGATCCTCCGAATGTCGATATTGCCTATATTAAACACCTGAACCCCAAAGGGATCATCCTTTCAGGAGGGCCATCAAGCATTTATGAAAAAAATAGCCCCAAGTGTGATGAGGCCATCTTTAATCTTCAAATCCCTGTACTTGGAATCTGCTACGGCATGCAGTTTATGATCAACGCGCTGGGGGGAACCGTTAAAAAAGCCAGAAAGCGAGAATATGGTTTTGCAGAACTTAAAGTTAAAGAAGAGGCGGGTTTGTTTAAAGCGGTGGGTGGAAAAACAAAAACCTGGATGAGCCATGGTGATTCCATCACTAAACTGCCAAGTGGTTTTAAAATAACGGCATCCACTGAAAACACAAAGATTGCTGCAACGGTTCATACTAAAAAACATCTTTACGGCCTTCAGTTCCACCCTGAAGTTCACCATACGGCCAAGGGCAAAACCATGCTGCGCAACTTTCTTTTTGAAGTGTGCGGCTGCAAACGGTCGTGGACCATGAAATCCTTTGCCAAGGACTCAGTTTCTCAAATCAGAGACGTCGTTGGAGATAAAAAAGTCATTCTCGGTTTAAGCGGCGGTGTCGACTCATCGGTCACCGCCCTGTTGCTTCACCATGCTGTGGAGAAAAACCTGACCTGCATATTCGTTGATAACGGCCTCCTTAGAAAGGATGAAGCTAAAAAGCTCAAAAATACCTTTAAACAACACCTAAAAATGAACATCCGGTTTGTAAATGCCAAAACCAAATTTTTAAAAGCACTTATTAAAATCACCGATCCGGAAAAAAAGAGGAAAATTATCGGCAAAGTCTTTATGGATGTTTTTGAAGCCGAAGCCAGAAGGATAAAAGGTGCGGAATTTTTAGCCCAGGGAACCTTGTATCCGGATATTATTGAGTCACAATCGGCTTTCGGCGGTCCGACATCGGTAATCAAATCTCATCACAATGTCGGCGGACTTCCCAAAAATATGAAATTAAAGCTTGTTGAACCTTTAAAATATTTGTTTAAGGATGAAGTTCGCCTTCTGGGTAAGGCGTTGGGCCTAGATGAAGATCTGATATGGCGGCAACCTTTTCCTGGCCCGGGTCTTGCCATTAGAATCATCGGAGAAATAAACAACAAGCGCCTTTTGATATTAAGAAATGTTGATGATATTTTGCTTGATGAAATAAAAAACAGTGGTTATTATCGAAAATTATGGCAGTCCTTTGCCGTTCTATTGCCCATAAAAAGTGTCGGCGTCATGGGAGACAAGCGAACATATGAAAAAATCATTGCTATTCGGGCGGTGACAAGCAAAGATGCAATGACTGCCGACTGGGCAAAACTACCGCACAAATTACTTGGAAAAATTTCAAACCGTATCATTAATGAAGTTAAGGGCGTTAACAGAGTGGTCTATGATATTAGTTCAAAACCGCCCAGTACAATCGAATGGGAATAATTAGAAATGACTAAAAAAGAATCCAAAAAATTTGAGATGCAAATGGATGATGAAATTCCGGAATTCCAGGTTCAGGAAGATTTAGACGATCTGAAAGTTGAAAAGTTACACAAGCGAATTACCCGTATCTCGATCATTATCCCCTGTTTGGTTGTTATTATTATTCTTGCAGCTTATTTTGATTTAAAAAAAAATCTTTCCAGTGTAAACATCAAAGGCAACACGGGGGTTCAAACCCTTTCCAAAGAACTTGAATCCAGGTTTTCTTCCCTTTCCATTAAGGAGGCAACTCTGGAAGAGACCCTGGGCAAAAAGATTGCGGCCCTTGAAAATGCAACCGCTTCGTTGCAGACAGCAACAAAAGAAGCGACAACAGCCATAAGGTACATTAGATCTGCAAGGAAAAAAGACAATGAAGACACCGAAAGTGCCATTAAAAATATCGAAAATACATTGGCTTCTATTCCCAAAGACCTTGAGAAAATTTCATCAGACTTGAAGGCCATCGACAAAACATCTTCGGCAAAATTGGTAATTTTTTCTCAATTCATGGACAGTTCAAAAAAGGATCTTCAAACGATACGTTCGGATTTCTCATCACTAAAATCTTCCAAGGCTGATCGAACCGATCTGAAAGATCAACAGAAAGTCTACCAGTTAGCGCTGCGCCAATTAACAACCAATCTTGAAGACAGAATAAAATCTGTCGAAAATATGTTAAAAGAACGGGGAACGGTTAATGCGCCGGCCAAAAAACAAAGCCAGACCAAACCTGAAAAATCCATGTCGTCAAATCAGACGAAAACAACATCGGCGCCCAGTTCCTCATCATCCAAAGAAACCGATATACCAAAACCTGATTCCATTATTGAACAAGACCTTTCCCAAAAACAACCGGAGTAATTGCCACTGAACCACAACACGCCGGCATCTTTTTATCGCAATTTCGAATTAATCTCTTGATCAAATGTTAAACCGACAAAAACAACCGAAAAGTGAAGAATCTTGACTCAGATGGCCAGGCTTTGATTTCATTCCAGAGGGGTGGAGTCTACCTTGATTCCAAATGGAAGGATGGAAAAATGCCAAAAGTTATGGTTGACTTGCCCGTAGTTAATTGATTAAAAATGCAGAAATAAATGATATAAATAACGATAATCCCGGGCTATTTTAGAATCTAAAACAAAGGAGGAAGGTCGATGGATGTTAAACTTATCAACCCTTTTATCAATGCAACCTTGAACGTTCTTCAAACAATGGCATTTATTAAATGCCAATCGGGAAAACCTTACCTCAAAAAAGATAACGTTGCCCAGGGTGATGTTTCCGGTATTATCGGATTTACAGGTGAACAAAATGGGACGGTTTCCGTTACCTTTGATGAATTATGTATATTAAAGGTCGTTTCAAACATGTTCGGGGAAGAAATGAAGGAATTAAATGAGGACATTTCAGATGCTGTCGGCGAAATCACCAATATGATATCCGGTCAGGCAAGACAAGAGTTGGAAAAAATAGGCAGACTCTTCCACGGCGCTATTCCCACAGTGATTACCGGCAAAAACCACAAGATCGAATCTACGGCCAAAGGTCCCAAAATCGCCATTCCTTTTACCACCGATGCCGGAACTTTCACGATTGTTGTGTGCCTGGAAAATTAATTTGATAAAACCAAATAATTGAGCGGTCTGGAAGTTTTTTCCTTTCAAATTGCTCAATAGATGCTGCTTTTTTAAAAAAACGTCGTGTATTGTCCATAAACCCTAAAGATTTTAACAAAAAGTGCCGAAAAAACAAGAAAGGGGAAAGATGATAAGGAGAATGGGTTATGGATATCGTGGTTGGGAAAATACAATCTGTCAAAGAGGAAGGAACTCATAAAAAACCTTTTTACAAAGACGGTAAAAAGTCGGGTTCCAAGGAGAAGCGTAAAAACAAACAGGATCGACGTAAAGGTGTTAGAGACGGGGTAATTGTATCTCTATCTTTCAAAAATGATCGTCGTGTTCTACCGGATAGAAGAAAAGTAACTTTTCAAAAAAACCCCTACACTATTTAGATGACGCCTCTTTGATACCATCTGTTTCCTGCTTCTCTTTCCACGCCTCATAAGCGTAATCAAGAAGTGCCCACTTGTCTTCAGAATCTATGGTCATCAACTTGATACCACCTTTATAATTATAATCCGGATCTCCTTTGAGCGTTTTAATCCAATTCAGAGTCCCGGTAAAAAAAATCGTTTTTTCTCTTTCAGGAACGTCCACCATAAATTTCAGCATACAACCCAAAGAAAGCTTCGCCTTTAAGTACACAGTAACACCCATTCCTTCTCTGCTAATATTCACGATGGAACATTGCTGTTTCCAATCCTCTTTATTCTCCTCTGAATAATGAGCACCAGTTTTCACAGGAAACCTTATAAATTTTCGTCTATCTTTCACTCAATTCCCTCCATTTATTGCTATGGTTTGATTTCTTATTTTTACTAATGTATACTACATAGCAAATCAACCCTAAAATATAACATGACAAAATGATAGACTGCCATAAATGCAAACATTACTATGTTACGTGGGATAAAAACTTCCCCCATGGCTGCAAAGCCATGAGATTCAAATCCAAACAGCTTCCATGCATACAAGTGCGTGTCAGCTCTCAACGCGAGTGTCTTTTGGTCAGCAAAAAGGAAACCGGTAAAACAAAAAACTCATAATTGTTTCAAGTTGCTTATCTGAAACTTTCTTCAATGAGTCTTTTCAATCCTGGGAATGTCTTCCGGGAGATCAACTTCCGGAGAATCGTATTCGGTAATGACCACCCGTATTTGATACCCGTATTCAACAGCCCGCAACTGTTCGAGTTTTTCAATCTTTTCGAGTTTTCCTTCGGGGAAATTTCTGAATATTTCCAGAAAGCGTCTGGTATACGCATAAATACCCAGATGTTTATAAGTATCAAAAATTGTGTCGGCATCCCGGGCACAGGGAATCGGGGATCTGGAAAAATACAGCGCATACCCTCTATTATCAAAGGTCACCTTACAATCTTTGGGATTGGCAATTTCGCCTTTTTTTGCAATTTTAAAGGCCAGCGTACTCATTTCAGTGCCCGGTTCGGTCTTAAATGGACCGACCACATCTTGTAAATGTTGGAGATGAACTCTAGGTTGATCACCTTGTATATTTACTACAATATCATCAAGATCAAGACCCATCTTTTCTGCTGCTTCCGCCACTCTGTCCGTACCTGAGCGATTCTTTTTAGATGTCATTACGGCATTACCGCCAAAATCCATTACAGCATCAAATATTCTCTGATCGTCTGTGGCAACGACAATGTCTGTTACGATATTTGACAGACTCGCGCGTTCATATACCTGTTGGATCATGGGTTTTCCCTCAAAAAGCATAAGGGGTTTGCCCACAAACCGAGTGGAGCCGTACCTTGCAGGAATTATGACGACAACCTTCATATCTTTCTCCATACTAAGATTTTGTTGACCCGATTATTAGGTTTGGGTTATCAATAGAACTCACCATTAAACTTTAGCTCTTTTCAGGAAATTATATCATGGATATGGTATCTTTAAAACAGCTCCTTGACCATGTTGCCACAGGCAAATTTTCGGTTGAGGATGCTGCACAAAAATTAAAGCATCTTTCGTTTGAGGATTTAGATTATGCACATATAGACCATCATCGCTCACTTCGCAAGGGCTTTCCTGAAGTCATCTTCGGGCAGGAAAAAACTGTCGATCAGATTGTCGGTATTATGGAAAAAATGATCGCCCAGGAAAATATCGTGCTGGTCACACGTATACAAGCACGTCATGCGGATCAAGTGGTCTCACGCTTTCCTGATGCCGAATACCATGAAGATGCGAAGATGGTTGTCTGGAAAAAACATGACATTCCCCAAAGGGGCAAAGGTACCATTATTGTCATATCAGCAGGAACATCAGACATACCGGTTGCCAAAGAAGCCTTGCTTACGGCACAGGTTATGGGAAACAAGGTGGAATCTGTTTTTGATGTCGGTGTTGCCGGCATTCACCGCTTGTTTGACCATAAAAAACTGATCGAAGAGGCGTCTGTTCTTGTGGTCGTTGCCGGAATGGAAGGCGCGCTTCCCAGCGTAGTAGCAGGGATGGTCAGCCGGCCGGTTATCGCAGTTCCCACAAGTGTGGGCTACGGCGTCAGCTTTGGCGGTTTAACGGCGCTGTTTGCCATGTTGAACAGCTGCAGCTCAAATGTTGCCGTTGTAAACATCGATAACGGATTTGGGGCCGGATATATGGCTTCTATCATCAACAGGTTATAACAAAGTATCATATGATGAGAAAAAATGATAAATTCTGGATAGGAGTTGGTGATATCCACGAAGACATTTCCCTTCTAAATGAAATCCCCGATTTGACTGATGCTGCCGGCGTCATTATCAGTGGGGACATTACCAACAGAGGCGGAAGGCGCAAGGCAAGTCAGCTGCTAAATGCGGTCTCTGCTATCAATTCTAATATTTATGCACAGATCGGAAATATGGATCGGGCTGAAATTACGGATTATCTGGACGAAAAGGGGTGGAATATTCACGCAAAAGGCAAACCGTTGGCGGAAAATATCGGTATCATGGGGGTAGGATATTCAACACCAACGCCTTTCAGGACCCCTTCAGAGGTTCCGGATGCCATGCTGGAACAATGGCTCAACATGGGGTATGAACAAATAAAACACCTTCCAAAACTGATATTGGTGGCACATGATCCGCCATTTGGCTCAAAAACAGCTGAACTGCCTTCGGGGGAAAACGTCGGCAACAAGTCCGTCCTGGAATTTATCAAGCGTGTCCAGCCGGATATCTGTCTCACCGGCCATATTCACGAGGCAAACACTGAAGATTTTATTGGAAAAACGAAGGTGATAAACCCGGGAATGTTGTGTATGGGCGGCTATTCCCTTATTCAACTAAAGGAAGATAGATTAGAAGCCAAACTTATGTACATATGACAAATAATTGAAGATTGATTATTGCTTATAACCGATTATCCGCAAGAATTCCTTTCGTTCCTTGATATCCGCTTCAGTTTCAATACCCTTTGTTTTAAAACCGTCAACAACACCGATAATTCCTCTCCCCTGTTCTGTTTCTACGATAAGGACTTCTACAGGATTTGCCGTGGCACAAAAAATCCTGCAAACTTCAGGAACATTTTTTATGGCGTTCAATACATTGATGGGAAACATGTCTTTCATCAAGAGGATGAAACTGTGGCCCGCCGAAAGGGCATAGGCATTTTTCTTTGCCAATTCCACAAGATCATCATCTGTCCCCGAATATCGCACAAGACACGGGCCTGAAGATTCACAAAATGCCAGACCGAATTTTGCCCCGGGTACGGTATTCACCATCGTCTCATAGATATCTTCGACTGTCTTGATGAAGTGAGAATGCCCTAAAATAAAATTTAACTCTTCCGGTTTTTCGATCTTGACCGTCTTGATTTCCATAATCCCCCCATTATTTTCTTCTGTCTTCGCCATTTCTTCGATCTTTGCCGCTTCTTCGTATCTTATAGTTTCTTTTTCGCCAGATGACTCAACTTTCGGATGTGTAAAGTTTATCAGCAATTAAACATCTCGGAACTTTTATCCCTTGCCTGCTGTAAATAAAATAACTTTTCGAGACATGACCTCTTGCCCTAACAACAGTCCAATATTACAATTTCGTCGAAGCCTATAAGTTCTTCTACTTCGTCACGCTATGAAAAATTTTGTGGTGTGTCAAGAAAAAGCGGGGCAAGAATAAGTCATATTTCCAACGAAACCGCTTGTAATATTTAAAAATTACTTCTAACGGGTCAAATTTTAGTCGTTTGCAATTTCGCTGGCTGACGGTCCTCTATACTTTATAATACCATTTCCCTTTCCGGGTCGGTGCTTTTAGAGATTTTTCAAGCTGATTTAAAAAACGTATTCTGGGAATCTGCCTTGCACCAAAACGGGTCAAATGTTCGGTAGCGACCTGACAGTCTATCATATCAAACGATAATTTTTTAAGATATTCCACCAGTTTGACAAGCGCAATATTTGAAGCATTACTGATGCGAGTAAACATGGATTCTCCGAAAAAACACTTTCCAAGAGAAACACCATACAATCCCCCTGCAAGTTCGCCCTGATGCCATACTTCCACCGAATGTGCAAAACCTGATTCATGGAGCCTGCAGTAAGCCTCGATTATATCTTCGATGATCCAGGTTCCTTGATTTTTTTTCAGACGAACTTGGGAACAATGGTTGATGACCTCATTAAAAGCCAGGTCCATGGTCACCCTGAACACGTCTTTTTTGATGATCTTTTTTAATGTTTTTGAAATTTTAATCTCATGGGGATACAACACAAGACGAGGGTCGGGTGACCACCAAAGAATCGGTTCATTATTTGAAAACCATGGGAAAATGCCCATACGGTAGGCAAGGAGAAGACGTTTTTGGCTCAGGTCACCGCCAACAGCCAGCAATCCGTCTTCGGATGCAAGGTGGGGAGGCGGAAATTCGATTGTATCTGATAAAAGAAAAACAGGCACTCAGATATCGTCAAGTCGTTAAGTGGGAAATGGTTAAGTAGGATAACACTTTTAGTATTCCATCACTCTAATGTCTCTGATGCCATAATGTCTTCACTTAACGAAGTCTTAGCTTTGTAGTTAAAGGTCAACTTTTCATTTTCGACATCTATAAGAACATTGCCGCCTTTATCAAGTCTCCCAAATAGAATCTCATCGGCCAGGATATCTTTAATTTCAGTTTGTATCAATCGGCTCAATGGCCTGGCACCATAACGCGGGTCATGCCCTTTTTTGGCCAGCCATGTCCGTGCATCTGGAGAAAGATTGATGGATACTTTTTTAGCGACAAGCTGTCCTTTAAGCTCCTTCATAAACTTATCCACCACTTTTTTCATAATATCTTCATTCAACGCATTGAAATGAATGATGTCGTCGAGACGGTTTCTAAATTCCGGACTGAAAAACTTTTCAATGGCTTCTTTTCCCTTACTTTCTGTATCATATTGCTTGTCTCCGAAGCCGATGGTTTGCGTACTCATCTCCCGTGTACCGGCATTGGAGGTCATCATGATAATGACGTTTCTAAAATCAGCCTTTTTGCCGTTGTTGTCCGTCAGTGTTGCATGATCCAAAACCTGTAGAAGGATGTTAAACATATCCGGATGTGCTTTTTCTATTTCGTCAAACAAAAGCACGCTGTAAGGGTGCTTTCGGATATCATCTGTCAAGAGTCCGCCCTGTTCAAAACCGATATAACCCGGCGGTGCACCAATCAGACGGGCCACAGCATGTTTTTCCATATATTCACTCATGTCAAATCGTAAAAAATGAACACCGAGGATCCTTGCAACCTGCAGACTCACCTCTGTCTTTCCTACACCTGTTGGACCGGCACATAAAAATGATCCAATGGGCCTTTCGGGTGTTCCGAGTCCGGCACGGGAGCGTTTAATGGATGTGACCAAGGATTTTATGGCATTGTCCTGTCCAAAAACCACCTCTTTGATCTTTTCTTCAAGGTTCTCCAATTTTATTTTATCAGGGGTCGACACACTGATGGTCGGTATTCTGGCCATCTTGGCCACAATTTTTTCAATATCTTTAGGATTGATCTTCTTTCTGTGGGGAGATTTGGACAATCGAATAAATGCCCCTGCTTCATCGATAACATCTATCGCCTTGTCAGGCAGATAGCGATCATTGATATATTTGGCAGAAAGTTCTGCAGCAGCTTTTAAGGCCTGATCCGTATAAACAATGCCGTGATGTTCCTCATAACGGGATCGCAGTCCCTTTAAAATTTGAATAGTCTCTTTAACCGGAGGTTCCAAAATTTCGATTTTCTCAAATCTGCGTGAAAGGGCACGGTCTTTATCAAAAAAATTCTTATAATCTTCATAAGTTGTAGAGCCCATACACCGAAGCTCACCGGTTGCCAACGCCGGTTTCAATATATTTGAAGCATCCATGGAACCTCTGCTGGTGGCCCCGGCACCTACCGTAGTATGAATTTCATCGATAAATAAAATAGCATCTTTTTTCTCTTTCAAAGAAGACAAAACGCCTTTTAAACGCTGTTCAAAGTCACCTCTAAACTTAGTACCGGCGAGCAAGCCGCCAAGATCAAGGGAATAAATACGAACATTTTTAAGTAATTCGGGAATGGATCCATCATTTATCCGAATGGCCAGGCCTTCGGCCATTGCTGTCTTACCAACTCCGGGGTCTCCAACAAAGATTGGGTTGTTCTTTCGTCTCCGGCATAACACCTGAATGGTTCGCTCTATTTCGAGCTCTCTTCCGATTAAGGGATCCAACTTTCCCAGGGCTGCATATTTTACGAGGTCGATGGTAAATGCTTCCAGCGGATCGGTCTTTCGTTTCTTCTCTATTTTTTCTGTTTTTAGAAAAGGATCCAATCCCTTATCCACCGGTTTGGAAACATTGTGAGAAATATAACTTAAAACATCAAGACGGGTAATCCCTTCTGAACTCAGAAAATATTCAGCGTGAGAATCTTTTTCCTGAAAAATCGAGGCCAGTATGTCACTCACAGCGACCTGCTGTTTTTCTGCAGATCGGACATGATTAATCGCCCTCTGGATGACCCTTTGAAAACCGACGGTCTGCTGGAGGACATATTCATTTTCTTCAGGAACGCTTTCCATCTGTTGGCTTAGAAATAATTCAACTGCATTTTTAAGACTTTCAACGTTACCACCACAATTTTCGATAATTTCTATACCTTCGCTGTCGTATAAAATAGCAAAAAGCAAGTGTTCTATACAAACATACTCATGGCGTCGCCTCTTGGCTTCTCTTACTGCAAAACCAAGTGTTTCGCTAAGTTCTTTGCTGATCATGGTCTATTCCTTCTCCATTGTACACTTCAAGGGGAATCCGTGTTGTCTGCCCA
>CAXMTB010000032.1:24228-24568 GCA_964195835.1 uncultured Nitrospinaceae bacterium
CTTTGTGGTGAACGTTCAACATGATCCTCACTGCATCTTCCGTCGATTTATTAAAAACAAGCATCAGGATTTCAACCACAAACTCCATGGTTGTGTAATCGTCATTATGCAGGAGCACTTTGTACATTGAAGGCTCATCAATATCATCCCCGGCTTCAGAAACGACGTCTTCTTCTAATTCAGGGCTGTGTCCGTTCGTTGAATCATTTTCCATGATTAGCCCCTCGAAGAATTTGGTCCGAACCCTCTGTCTCAATAAAATTAAACACGAAATAAGCAGGGTTGTAATGATTATTTCTAAATATTATAATCATTGATGCCCGATCTTGTAAAGAGTACA